>JAEZKX010000351.1 GCA_023436025.1 Pseudomonadota bacterium
GGCCACGGTGGCCGCCACCCTCGCGCGTGGCGACCGCGCGCGCGCCGCCGAGACCATGGACGCGCAGCGGCGCCAGCTGCCCGCCTCCGAGATGGAGCAGCCGTGGTTCCGCTTCCTGGTGCTGGACCTGCACGCGCGGGCGCGTGCGGCGCAGCCCTGAAGCTCCGTTCAGCTCAGGACAAGGGCTCGGGCGGCGTGAATCGCGTTGGCGGCAGCGGAATGAATTCCGGGTCGCCGGGCACGGTGCCCATGCGCATGGCCTCCCAGTCGGCGCTGGCGGCGAGGATGCGTTCCTTGCGGCTGGACACGAAGTTCCACCACATGTGGCGCGGCGCGTCGAGCGGCGCGCCACCGATGACCACCAGGCGCGCGCCCGCAGCCGCGAACACCTCCACCGGCTGGCCCGGCTGCAGCAACACCATGGTGCGGGCGGCCAGCGGCGCGCCGTCGGCCTCGATCTCGCTCTCCACCGTGTAGAGCGCCATCTCGGGCGCCAGCGGCGGCAGCACCATGCGGCCGCCGGCAGGCAGCCAGATGTCGAGGTACAGCGTGGGCGACAGCGCCGGCACCGGCGAGCGCGCGCCGAAGGCCTCGCCCACCAGCACCCGCACGCGCGCATCGCCGACGCTGCATTCGGGGATGGCGTCAGCCGGCGTGTGCGAGAAGGAAGGCTCCACCTCCTCGTGCTCCAGCGGCAGGGCCGCCCACAGCTGCAGGCCGTGGTTGACATGGCGCGTATCGCGCAGGTGCTCGGGCTTGCGCTCCGAATGCACGATGCCGCGGCCTGCGGTCATCCAGTTGATGGCGCCGGGTTCGATGAGTTGCGTGACGCCCAGGCTGTCGCGGTGCATCATCGCGCCGTCGAACAGGTAGGTGACGGTGGCCAGGCCGATGTGCGGATGCGGCCGCACGTCGTGGTTGGCGCCAGGAAGTTCTTCGCTGGGGCCGAAGTGGTCGAAGAAGATGAACGGCCCGACGCTGCGCAGCGCCGCCGCCGGCAACAGCCGCCGCACCACGAACCCGCCGCCGAGATCCTTCTCGTGGCCCTGGAGCTGCTGGAGGATGGTCATGGGGAAAGCTTACTCCTTGCCAACCGAAGGGCTGGGGGGACAGTGGACAGCCGGACGCAAAAGTCGCAAAGGTTTCGCAAAAGGCGCAAAAGGGGACACCCAGAAAAAATGGATTCCCACTTCCCCTTTTGTTTGGCTTCTTTGGCGACTTTTGCGTAGTTTTTGCGACCTTTGCGTCCGGAGTTCGGAAGTCCGGAAGTCCGGAAGTTACCGCGCCCACCGCCCCGCGACGGCCGCGATGCGTTCGCCGAAGAGGCGGCCGGTTTCGAGGTCGCCAGGCAGCATCTCGGCGGGCGAGGCGTCCACCGGGGATTGGGCGTAGGCGCCGGCGAAGCTGCCGATCCAGTTGACGTCGTTGCGCTGCGCCGCCTTGGTGTTGGACGGCATCATGCCGTTGCTCACCCACAGGCCGCCGTGCTGCATGGCCAGCGTCATGAAGTAGTTCATGGTGTTGAACTTGTCGCCGTTGATGCTGCCGCTGTTGGTGAAGCCGGCGAACAGCTTGTCCTTCCAGGCCGACGAGAACCAGGGCTTGGAGGTGGCGTCGGCGAACTTCTTGAACTGCCAGCTCGGCCCGCCCATGTAGGTGGGCGCGCCGAAGACGATGGCGTCGGCCGCGGCCAGAGTCTCCCAGCCGCCTTCGGGCAGGTTGCCATCGGCATCGATGGCCAGCAGGGTGGCGCCCGCGCCTTCGGCGACGGCCTGCGCGAGCCGTTGGGTATGGCCGTAGCCGGAGTGGTAGACGACGACGATGTCCGCCATTCAGTATCTCCTGTCGATCAAAAAAAGCGATTGCGGGGTCAGCTGCGCTTGCCGTCGATGCCGAAGCGGCCGCCGCCGAAGGCCGCCAGCACCAGCAGGCCGCCGACCACCGCGAAGTTCTTGAAGAAGGCCTGCTGCTGCGCCATCTGCTGCGCTTCGGGCACGGCCCAGAAGGCGTGGAAGATGGGCGTGATCACGGCCGTGAAGATGGCCAGGCCCAGCGCCGCCCAGCGGGTCTGGAAGCCGATGACCAGCAGCAGGCCCAGGCCCAGTTCGGCCGCGATGGCCAGGGCCGCGCACACCTCGGGCAGCGGGATGCCCTTGGAGGCGATGTAGCCGGCGGTGCCGGCGAAGCCGCCGATCTTGCTCCAGCCGGCGGGCACGAACAGCAGCGCCAGCAGGAGCCGGCCGAGTAGCGCGAGGACGTCGTGCGCGGGCGTGGTCACGCCGGTCGAAGTGGTGGGATAGGTGGTGGTGGCCATGCGGCAGCTCCGGTTGGTGGTGAAGGAAAAAAAGGGATGTCAGTCGGCCACGAGGTCGAACACCAGCACTTCGGCGTCCCGGCCCTGGGCCAGCGAGAGTTGCGTCTCGCCCTGCAGCTTGGCGGCGTCGCCGGCGGCCAGGCGCTGGCCGTTGACCTCGAGCTCGCCGCGCACCACGTGCACATAGGCCGCACGCCGCGGATCGAGCGCCATCGTCGCCGACTCGGCGCCGTCGAACAGGCCGGCGTACATGCGCGCGTCGGCGTGGATCTTCACCGCTCCCTCGGCCGCATCGGGCGCGGCCACCAGGCGCAGCTTGCCGCGCTTCTCCTCGGCCGGGAAGCCCTTCTGCTCGTAGCTCGGATCGATGCCGGTCACGTTGGGCTCGATCCAGATCTGCAGGAAGTGCGTGGTCTGGTCCTGCGCGTGGTTGAACTCGCTGTGCATCACGCCGCGGCCGGCGCTCATGCGCTGCACGTCGCCCGGAGGAATGCCCTTGACGTTGCCCAGCGTGTCCTTGTGCGCCAGTTCGCCCGACAGCACGTAGCTGATGATCTCCATGTCGCGGTGGCCGTGCGTGCCGAAGCCGCTGCCGGGCGCGATGCGATCCTCGTTGATGACGCGCAGGTTGCCGAAGCCCATGTGCTGCGGGTCGTAGTAGTTGGCGAACGAGAAGCTGTGGAAGGACTTGAGCCAGCCGTGGTCGGCGAAGCCGCGTTCCTGGGATTTGCGCAAGGTCAGCATGTCGGCTCCTTTGAATGGCTGGAACTGTAGGCGGTGTCGGCGAAGCGGAAGCTGGTCGGGGTTTGATGGCATCATTCAAACGCTTTGAATGAAGGGGATCGATTCTCCCCGCACCCCAGCCATGCCAACGCCGCGCGAAGTCCTCACCCCCGACAGCCTGGGCCTGCTGCAGGTCGTGGCCGACCATGGCAGCTTCGCGGCGGCGGCGCGCGAGCTCGGCCTGGTGCCCAGCGCCGTGACCTACCGCATCCGGCAGATCGAGGACGCGCTGGATGTGCTGCTGTTCGACCGCAGCTCGCGCCAGGCGCGCCTGACGGCCGCCGGCAACGAACTTCTGTGCGCCGGCCAGCAGCTGCTGCAGGACATCGACACCATCGCCAACCGCGTGCAGCGGGTGGCCACCGGCTGGGAGGCCGAGCTGACCGTCGCCGTCGACGGCGCGTTGTCCTCGTCCACGGTCATGGAGCTCGCCGCATCCTTCTACGCGCTGGCGCCGACCACGCGCCTGCGCCTGCGCGAGGAGGTGCTGGCCGGCACGCTGGAGGCGCTGGTGTCGGGGCGGGCCGACCTCGCCATCGGCGTGGTGGTCGAGCCCGGTACCACGCCCGGCATCCTGAGCCACGAACTGGGCGACCTGCGCTTCGTCTATGCGGTGGCGCCGCACCATCCGCTGGCAGCGCTGCCGCAGCCGGTGGCCGACGAGCAGCTGATGAAGCACCGCGCCGTGGCAGTGGCCGACTCGGCCCAGCAGCGCGGCAACGCCATCACCCTCGGGCTGCTGGCCGGCCAGGACGTGTTCACCGTCTCCACCATGGCCGCCAAGCTCGATGCGCAGCTGCGCGGACTGGGCGGCGGCTTCCTGCCGGAGCCGCTGGCCCGGCCCTACCTGGCCAGCGGCCGGCTGGTGGCGCTGGAGGTGCAGCGTCCCAATCGCAACATCCGCATGAGCTACGCCTGGCGCAGCGTGGGGCACCTCGGCCCCGGCCGCGCACTGCAGTGGTGGCTGGCCCAGCTGGAGAGTGCCGCCACGCGCACCGCGCTGCTGGAGCGGCACCGCAGCGCATGAGCGCCTACCGCGGCCGCTTCGCGCCCTCGCCCACCGGCCCCCTGCATGCCGGTTCGCTGGTCGCCGCGCTGGCGAGCTGGCTCGATGCGCGGGCCCATGGCGGCCGCTGGCTGGTGCGCATCGAGGACGTCGACCGCCCGCGCTGCGTGCCCGGCGCCGACGCCGAGATCCTGCGCCAGCTCGCGGCCTGCGGCCTGCTGCCGGACGAACCGCCCCAGTGGCAGTCGGCCCGCGAACCGCTGTACGAGGCAGCGCTGCAGCGGCTGGTGCGTGCCGGGCTGGCCTATCCCTGCGCCTGCTCGCGCAAGGACATCGAGATGGCGCTGCGCGCGCAGGGCCGTGAACGCCCGCGCCATGGCGAGCTGGTCTACCCCGGCACCTGCCGCGGCGGATTGCACGGCCGGCCCGCACGCGCCTGGCGTTTTCGCGTCGCGCCCGGCGTGGTTCACTGGACCGACCGCCGCCTGGGACCACAGGCGCAGGACGTCGCCGCCGCAGTAGGCGACTTCGTGCTCAAGCGCGCCGACGGCCTGTTCGCCTACCAGCTGGCGGTGGTGGTCGACGATGCCGCGCAAGGCATCACGCACGTCGTGCGGGGCGAAGACCTGGCCGACAACACCGCGCGCCAGCTGCTGCTGCAGCGCGCGCTCGGCCTGCCGCAGCCGGCCTGGCTGCACACGCCGCTGGTGCTGGGCGCCAACGGCGAGAAGCTGTCCAAGCAGAATGGGGCGGCGCCGCTGGAACTCGCAGAGCCGCTGCAAGCCCTGGACGCGGCGGCCTCTGCGTTGGGGCTGCGCGTACACGGCGGCGCCGACCCCGCCGACTGGCTGCGCCGGGCCGTGCCCGCCTGGGCCGCGCGCCACGGTCCCCGGCCCGTGCCGCCACCGCTGGCATCCTGACGAAGGCCGAGCTGCGCTGCCGGGCTCCCCGCCCTCATCCGCACGTGCCCGCCCGGTCGGGGACAATCCGTCCATGACCGATCCCGAGAACACGCCCGAGAGCGTGCCCCCGCGCCGCCCGATCCGCAGCTTCGTGCTGCGCACCGGCCGCACCACCGTGGGCCAGGCCCGCGCCCTCGAGACGCTGGGGCCGCGCTACCTGCTGCCGTACCGCCCCGAGCCGCTCGACCTGGCCGCCGTCTTCGGCCGCGCTGCGCCCACCGTGCTCGAGATCGGCTTCGGCATGGGCGAGGCCACGGCCCACATCGCCGGCGTGCTGCCGGACCACGACTTCCTGTGCTGCGAGGTGCACACGCCCGGCGTCGGCGCCCTGCTCAAGCGGGTGGGCGAGACGAGCCTGACGAACGTGCGCATCATCCAGCACGACGCGGTGGAGGTGCTGGACCACATGCTGCCGCCCGCGTCGCTGGCCGGCGTGCACATCTTCTTTCCCGACCCGTGGCACAAGGCACGCCACAACAAGCGGCGGCTGGTGCAGCCGGCGTTCATCGCCCGGCTGCTGCCGCGCCTGCAGCCGGGCGGCTACATCCACTGCGCCACCGACTGGCAGCCCTATGCCGAACAGATGCTGGAAGTGCTGTCGGCCGAGCCGGCGCTGCGCAACACGGCCGAAGCCTATGCGCCGCGCCCCGCCTACCGGCCGCTGACCAAGTTCGAGAACCGCGGCATCAAGCTGGGCCACGGGGTCTGGGACCTGGTGTTCCGCAAGGCCTGAGCACCGCCCATCCGGGGGCGGCACGGCCCACCCCGTCACGCTGACGATCACATGGCCGCTGGGCCGCGTGGCGGACGCCGGCAGGATCAGGAGGCGGAAGGCGGCCGCGCCCTGGCTGCTGCCGTTTGCGCGTTCGCCGTGGTTGCCGTTGGCGCGGTCGTCGCCGTGCCTGCCGGTGACGCCGTGGCCGGCGCAGTCACGCTCCCGGCATGCGGCACCGTGCCCTGGACCGCGGTGGGATGCCGCCCCTCGACCTGCCAGCCGAAGGGTTCGAAGTCGGCGGCGCCCTCCGCCGTCGTCCAATGCGGCTTGCGCATCGCATAGATGATGAGGGCGATCCCGACAAAAATCACGTTGCCCGCGATCAGGAAGGCGACATAGGTCGACGGCTTGCCGACCGAGATCTGGGCCGGTGGCACGAAGCTGAGCAGGAAGGCGATGGTCGCACCAACGAGTCCGACGCCCGCGAACACCCACATGCCGGCGGCTCCAAAGGGCACCTTGTAGGGCCGCGGCGTATGGGGCTCGGTGTGCCGCAGCGAGATGCCGGCCGCGAACATCAGGAGGTACATGATCAGGTACAGCGTGACCGTCAACTGGCTGAGGATCTGGTAGGCCGCCTGCACCGATGGCAGGACGACGAACATCGTCGACAAGGCCGTCGCGATCAGCGCCTGGGTGAGGATGATGTGGCTGGCCGCGCCATGCTTGTTGGTCTTCTGGAAGAAGGGCGGCAGGTAACCCGCTCGGCCCACCTCCAGCAGGGCGGACGACGGGCCGGCCACCCACACCGTGACGCCGCCGAGCACGCCAAGCGCCAACGCGATCGCCATGATGGGCGAGGCCCAGGAAATTCCGAACACCCGGAAGAAATCGTCATAGGTGATCAGCAGGCTCTGCACGAGGTTGATCTGCGAGCTGGGAATCACGAACGCGATCGCCAGGGTACCCAGGACGAAGATGGCGACCGTCAGGATCGACGAGATCAGGATGGCGGTCGGATAGTTGCGCGTCGGGTTGTCCAGGTCCTTCACGTGGATCGCGTTCATCTCCATGCCGGCATAGAAAAGGAAGATGCCGGCCGCGAGCACGAGGTTGTTGAAATTCGTGAAATCGGGAATGAGGTCGTGCCAGGCCATCTGGACTTCGATGTGGCGACCGGAGAAGTAGTAGACGAAGCCCATCACGATGAGGATGGCCGCAGGGATGATCGTCCCGATGATCCCGCCCCACTTGGCGATCGTCGAAGCCGATTTCAGGCCGCGCAGCGTCACCAGCGTCGCTGCCCAGTACACGCCGAGCACGATCAGGATCGTGTAGAGCTTGTTGGCGGCGAGCGCCTCGTCCCACTTCATGTTCGGCCCGGCGAAGGCGATGGCCACCGCACCGAAGGTGAGCACGGTGGGAAACCAGATCGTCGTCTGCAGCCACAGCAGGAAGATCGCCAGGAAGCCCCAGCGCGGACCGAAGGCCTCGCCCACCCAGCGGAACACGCCGCCCTTTTGCGGCCAGGCCGTCGCCAGTTCGGCGGCGACGATCGCCACGGGGATCAGGAAGAAGATCGCCGCGAAGATGTAGTAGAAGGCCGAGGTCAGCCCGTAGACCGCTTCCGAGGGAAGCCCCCGCAGGCTGACCACCGCCGTGACGTTCAGGACCGCCAGGGTGAAGACCGTCAGCTTCACCGCGGACGCCTTCGATGGGCCCGGGGCGGCGGTGCGGTTCGACGGGGCGCTCGTGTTGCTGGTTGCCATATGCTGTCATCCCACATGTAGAAGATGGCCCGTCGATCCGGGAACTGCGGCGTCCGACCGGGCGTCAGGTGTGGTGGAAGCCGGTGCCTTCCTCCGGCCGGATGTCAGACGGGCGATGCGTCTTCAGGAATTCGAGCGCGGCCTTGTAGTCACGCACCAGCAG
Source organism: Pseudomonadota bacterium (assembly GCA_023436025.1). Classification (GTDB taxonomy): domain Bacteria; phylum Pseudomonadota; class Gammaproteobacteria; order Burkholderiales; family Burkholderiaceae_C; genus Ramlibacter. The sequence goes on from JAEZKX010000351.1 coordinate 7,713, forward strand.
GGCGGCAAGGTCCATCTCGAATCCGCGCCGGCACATCACCCGCATGACGACGATGTCGGACGCGTTGCCGGACAGCGCGAAGGCCGGAACCTGCCAGCCCTGCACGCGCAGCCGGTCTGACACGTCGTACAGCGTGTAGCCGGGCGAGGAGCCTTCCTTCAGCTTGAAGCAGATCGCCGGAATGCCGGTCTTCTCGTCGCCGGTGCAGATGAACTCGTAGGGCCCCAGCGGACCGATCTCGGCGGCGAGATACTGGGCCACCGCATAGGCCGCCCGCTGCACTTTCTCGTAGCCCTGGCGGCCGAGCCGCAGGAACTGATAGTACTGCGAGATCACCTGGCCGGCAGGGCGCGAGAAGTTGATCGCGAAGGTGCCGATCTGGCCGCCGAGGTAGTCGACGTTGAAGACGAGCTCCTCGGGCAGCGCGGATGCATCGCGCCACACCACCCAGCCGCAGCCCAGCGGCGCGAGTCCGTACTTGTGGCCCGAGGAGCTGATCGACTTCACCCGCGGCAGGCGGAAATCCCACACCAGCTCGGGGGCGCAGAAGGGCGCGAGGAATCCGCCGCTGGCTGCGTCGACATGCATGTCGATATCCAGCCCCTTGGATTTCTGCAGCTTGTCGAGCGCGTCCTGCAGCGCTTCGGGATATTCGAACTCCCCGGTGTAGGTAACGCCGAAGGTGGGCACGACCCCGATGGTGTTCTCGTCGACCGCGTCCAGCATCTGCTTGGGGCCCATCGCCACCCGGTCGCGGTCCATCGGGATCTCGCGGATCTCGACGTCCCAGTAGCGGGCGAACTTGTGCCAGCAGACCTGCACCGGGCCGCAGACGAAGTTGGGCTTGTCGGTCGGCTTGCCCATTTCGCGCTGCCTCTTGAGCCAGCGCCATTTCATCGCCATGCCGCCCAGCATGCAGGCTTCGCTCGAACCGATGGTGTTGGTGCCGGTGGCCCGACCGTCCGACGGCGGCGGCGCATTCCACAAGTCGGCCACCATGTTCACGCAGCGCAGGTCGATCTCGGCCGACTGCGGGTACTCTTCCTTGTCGATCCAGTTCTTGTTGATCGACAGGTCCATCAAGCGATGGACATAGTCGTCGTCCCAGGTCTGGCAGAAGGTCGCCAGGTTCTGGCGCGCATTGCCGTCCAGGAACAGCTCGTCGTGGATCATCTGGAAGGCGGACGCCGCCACCATCTCATCCTGGGGAAACTTCCTTCGTTCGGCGGGGCGACTCAGCGCGTCGCTGCCGAAGAGCGGGTCGATCAATCCCTGCGCGAGATCCTTGCCATTGGCCATGTCGAAATCCTTCGTCCAGCTAAGGAGTTAACAATGGCTATCCATCAGCGCGGGTAGACCCGGACCCTACACATCCAGTGCCCCGGATCTTCGCGGCGCGGAAGACAGCTTTCAAACAAAGCATACGCATCGCTCCCTCGAGGGTGGCCGCGGTGTTGTCCTGCCCGGTTGGTTCTTTACGTCTTGATCCACGGTGGAGAGTCGCAGCCAGATGGACCAGCTCCGCCGCGAGGATCGCCCCTGCGCGGCTTGCGGAAGGTCACGCGCAGGGAGGCCGGCAAGTCCCCGAAATCATTCGACATACTGCAGGGCCGAGGTCCGCGGGCGGCGCACCAACGCGCACGCCGCACGGCGGTGGTGTATCGGGACCGGCCACTTCGTACGGTTCGACACCCGCCTGTCGGCCTGGCCAGGAAGAGCACCCACCATGCAGACACGACGCCACTCCTCAGTACGACACGGTGACGATCACGCGGTCGGTGTACTGGTTGGGTGCAGGTGTGTCCTGCGGCGGCACGCGGCCGTAGACGATCAGATTCTGCGCGGCGCCGGTCCCGGTGCCGGCGTAGGCGAGGCCCTCCTCCTGGAGGCCCCACGGCTGCAGCCGCGCGGCATCCCGGAACAGCTCGTAGCGCACGCTGGCTCCCGCGCCTGACACCATGCGGCGCGACGGCGATGTGTCGTGGAGGCCGTAGTCGAGCGACACGGCGTAGTTGGTGGACGCCGCGCAGGTCACCCAGAGGTTGGTCTGCGACAGGACCGCGGTCGACAGCAGGCCGGTGGTCGGAAACACCAGGTCCGCGGTCGTCACCGTGCACCCCGCGGCAAGGTTGACCTGCACGTCGAATTCGGGATGGATCACGCCCTTCCCCACGAAGCCCACGCAGTTCCCGGGATCTCCGGACGAAAGCCGGGCCCAGTGGAACGAGGCCTCCGCACCCGTGAAGCTGGACGTGTACACCCCTGGTGCCGCAACCGTCGGCAAGAACAGGCGGGCGTAGAGCATGACCGTGGCGGTATCGTGGCCCGGCGATGCCGGCTGCAGAACGATGGGGGGGACGGTACCGAGCTCGGGGGATGTCTCCGATCCCCAGGGAACCAGCCGCGCCGCGTCCTGGTACAAGCCATACGTCACGGTCCCGCCACCGGGGCCCAGCAGGGTGCGGGTGCCGGCGCTGCCCCCGCCAGACCCGTAGTCCAGACTGGGACACACCTTGATCAGCGTCCCCGCCCCGATGCCGCCGCAGTCCAGAAAGATCGTGGCCATGGTGTCGACCTGGCCGCCCGCGGGCTGGGGGGGCGTGCCGAAGTCGATGTCGGTGACCGTGGCCGTGCAGTTCTGCGCCCAGACCGGCGCGACGCACAGCAGGGCAATGGCCATGCAGCCCCGCCCTAGCCAGACCCCCACGGTGACTGCGGGATGGCGCATGCTTCTACTCCCCTGCCCGGCAGGCCACCGGACCGATGCGCGCCTGCACGGCATTTTCCTGATAGGCGAAACGCGCCATGCATGTCTTGCCGTCGGGCTGCGTCACCCGCACCTCGTTCTGCGCCTTCAGGCCTTCCAGATAGATTTCGCCGCCATACCCGACCACCGTTTCGGCGCCGTCGCTCAACGCGACGCGCGAGCCGACGGGAAGAGGTCGGTTGCTGGCATCCACCAGTTCCACCACCGCGGCCCGCAGGCCGGTGCGCGCGCGCAGGTCCACGCGCACGGGCGCGCCGCGGTACGGCACGGCGATGGCGCGGGTCGTGCCTGCTTGCGCATCGATCGGCAGGGTTTCCGGTTCGATGGAGATGCGGTTGGCATCGAACGGCGACAGCCCGCGCACCAGCAACTCCCCATCCCGCCCCGTGACGCCTGCCGGCCGGTTCTCGCGCAACACGGCCACGCCCGGCACCCCCACGTCCACCAGGGCGAAGGCCTGGTCGATGGGCCCGGTGAAATGCAGGCCGCGCCCGACCCACGCGATGCTGCCGTTGGCGTAGGCATCCAGGGTGGTCTGGCCGGCAAACCGGTAGGCATTGGCCTCCAGGTTGGCGAACCGCGCGATGTAGCGCAAGGTCCCGCGCGCCTCGTTGTCCCCATCGGTCCGTCCGGCAAGCACCGACCAGCCGACCGAACCGGGCACATCGGTGGCGTGCTTGGCCGCTTCCACGTAGGTCCGCTTCGAATCGCCGCGGCTGAGCCCACTGGCCAGGGTGACGCGATCGGCCAGCGGCACGCTCAGTCCGACGAAGAACGTACCGGAGCCGCCGCGGTCGCGGTCGCGCAGGTAGCTGACGAAAAGATTGGCGTGGCCGAAGCTCTTGTTGAACGCCACACTCTGGATGGTGGAGCGCTCGCCAGGAAAGTCGACCAGGCGGACGTAGCTGACGTTCACCGACGACCGGCGCCCCAGCGGCACCGAGGCGGACAGTTGCACGACTTCCTGCGGCTGCCCGAACACCCTGAAGTCACCCGGACGCAGCAGGTACGGCTCTGCCGTCCACGCGGCCAGATCGCGGTAGCGGTCACCGGCTCGTTGCACGCGGGCCAGGACCGTCAGCGGCCGCAGGCGTGCCTCGAAGGTCGCTTCACCCAGCGCACCCGTTCCGATGTCGGAATGGCTGCCGGCGGCGGCCAGGCTGGCCACGGCCCAGTTGCCCAGGCCGAACGCGGCCCCGCCACCGGCCAGGGTCATCCCCTTGACGGCCTCCGCGTGCGCCTCCAGGGTGAGCTTGTTCGACACACCGCGGCGGTAGGATCCCGTCGCGGCGAGATCACCGTCGTAGTCGGCCGATTTCAGACCGAAATTGCGGCGTGCAAAGCCCACCGTGGCGCTGTAGTCGGTCAGCCCGGGCGCAAGCAATTGCGGCGACGTGTAGAAGGGCACCACCGACACGGTTTCCCGGCCCAGCTCGTCGCGCACCACCAGCCGCGCCTGGCCGGCACCGAGCAACAGCGGCGGGTTGTCGATCTGGAAGGGCCCCGGCCTGATGTCCCTCGACAGCGAGCGGACCTCGTTGACGTACAGGTCCAGCGTCGACGGCGCCACTGCCGTGCCGGCAAGTGTCGGCAAGGGCACCGTGAGGAGGTCAGGACGGAGTTCGAAGCTGCGGCGCAACTGCAGGCCGCCCATGCGGATCGGCCGCGTCCAGGAGAAGCCGCCGGTGATCACGTCGCCGGCCTGGAAGGTGCGCAGGGACTGCGGGATGTCGTAGCTGTAGGTGGTGTTCAGGCGAACCTGCCGCGGGCTGCTGCCCCGGTCCAGGAAATGCCCTGTGACCTCGTGTTCCAGCACACCCCAGGGGCCGAACGCGCGTGCATCCAGCGCCGCGGCCAGCGTCTCGGTGCTGCGGTCGCCGCGGTTGACCCCGGCGAGCAGCGAGTAGTTGAGCAACACGCCATTGGGCGGGCGCTGGGGTGGCGGTACGTACGAAGCCGGACGCCCATTGATGATGGTGGGCTCCAGTGCCTCCGGGATGGCGGTGAGCAGAATCGCCTGCCTGGGCGCGTCGTACTGGAAGGTCACGCCGGGCAACTTGCCGAGCGGCACTTCGGCATCGTCGGCCAGTGCCCTGGGTAGCCTGAGGCCCACCTCCGCCAGTTCGCGGCGCGGCGCCGAGAACGAACCGTCGGGATGCCGCGTGAAGGCGGCGATCAGGTCGGTGGGGCGACCGTTGAGGAAGACCTCCAGCTGCAGCGGTTCGCCTGCCGCAGCCTGCCCGGCCGCTTGCAGCGGCATCCAGGCGCACGCCCCGAGCAGCAGGGCCGCCGACCTAGCGGGCGGGCGGCACGACAAGGGACACTTCCATGTCGCCGGTGTCGGTCAGGGCCTTTACCCGCACAGGTGCGCCAGCGGCAAGCGGTGCGGCGGGCACGACCATCCACCTCGCCTCGCTATTGGACAGGACATAGCCGACGAGGCCGGGCCTGGTGAAAACCGGGCGGCCGCCGCTGTCGATGGCGAGATTGGCAATCCGCAGGCGACGGGGTCCCGAGTTGCGGCCGACCAGCCACAGGGTATTGCCCTGGCGGACCAGGTTCCAGTCGACATTGGCCGCACGGTCCCTGACGTCGGAAAAGAACACCGGGATGGACTGGCGCAGCACCAGCTCGACGGTGCCCGATTTGCGCGGCAACGTCGGATCGGGCAACTCGTCGACGAGCAGCCGGTAGCTCTCCTCGCGACCTGCCGCCGGGGGGCGGGTGCTGACCACCCGCACCACGTACTCCTGGCGAGGACTCAAGGTGGCCTGAGGCGGGCTGACCACCACGTCCCGCGTGGGCTGCAGCACGTTGCGGCCGTTCTCCATGGTCCAGCGCATCACCCGCAACTGGACGCGCATCGGCCGCTGCTCGTCGTTGATCAGCGTGACGACTCCGGCGCGTACGCCCGCCGCCGGATCCACCAGGACCGGAATGATCCGCAGGTCGGTGGCGGAAGCCGCGATGCAGGCGCCCGCGACGCACACGGCGAGCAGCGCTCGGGAAAAAAGTCGGTGCATGGAAGTTCTCCCTCAGTACGTCACGGTGACCAGGACGGTGTCGATGTAGCTCCCCGGCGCGGGCGTGGCCTGCGCCGGGACGTAGCCGTACACCGTGAACGTCTGCGGGGATCCGGTGCCGGTCGAGGCCACGGTGTCGGTGCCGATCGTGTTGCCCCACAGGTTGGTGCGGGCCGCCTCCTGGTAGAGCGTGTAGTCGACCGTTCCCCCGGGACCGGTCATCTTGCGCGAGGCGATGGTCGCACCCGCGCCCAGACCGGCGTCGATGCCCACGTCATAGGGCGTTGTCGCGGTGCATTGGATGACAATGTTGCTCGTGGCGGTCAGGGGCGTCTGGATCACGCCCGTCGTGCCGAAATCGAGGTCGGTCGCCGAGATCAGCCGACACTCGGCATTGATCGTGAGCAGGACCTGGAAATTGCCGGTGGCGGTCGCCGCCATCGCGGCGGGAGGCAGAGTGCCGACAGCCAGAGCGGCGGCGGCCGCCAAGAGTGCTAGACGCATTTGATTGCTCCCGTGGTTCGCAATCAAAGCTATCACCGCGTCTTTACACGCAGACGCCGCCGCGCGGGACCGTTACCCACGAAACCGATGCGTTCCCGGTGCGCCGTGCGCCCAGCCCGGCGGCTGTTACATGGCTCTGCGCCTACCCATGCGCCGGCTAGGCAGGCACCGCGTCACGCGGTCAACTCGCGCGCGGCAATGGTGTATCTGAAGTCGTCCGGCGCATACGAATCGAAACGTCCCTGCCGGTCTTCGGCCACCGGGTACATGAGGAAACCCAGCTTGTCGAGCGCGGAGCCCGGCAGCGCGACATCGTGGGCGGTGTTGTAGGCGACCCAGTTGCCTTCCCAGCCGCCGTAGAGCCCGCGGTACACCGGCGCCACCACCGGGTGCTGCACCGTCTTGATCCACTCGGGCGTCTCCTGCCGCATCACCTTGGCAACGTCGGCAGGGTCCATGGCGACCCATCCGTGCGCCTGCAGGAACACCTCGGCGCGGCAATGCTGCGCACCCTTGAGGTTGGCCGATGCGCTGCCCAGCTCCTTGTAGCCGAAGGCCGAGGGCGCGAGGCGCAGGCCGTAGACGTCGCGCGCCGGCACGCCGACCGAACGGCACAGGCCGACGAAGAGCGCGTTGATGTCGGCGCACTTGCCGCCCAGGTCGCCGGTTTCCAGCATGGTGGCGATGTCGCCTTCGCCGCAACCGCGCACCGTGGGCTCGCGCCACGAATTGGTGACCACCCAGTCGTAGATGCGGCGGACCTTGTCGGCGTCGCTGCGGGCGTCGCCCACGGCCTTGCGCGCGGTCTCGCGCACGATGCCGTCGGTGGGAATCAGCGCGGTGGGGCGCGTCCAGTGCGCCAGCGTGGCGGCGTCCTCGCGCGCCGGCCTGTGCGCGCTCCAGTCGGTGGCGCGGTTGCGCGTCCGCACGCGGCTCGTGATTTCCACGTAGGGCTGGGCGACGGAGGCGTCGAAGCGCACGTGCAGCATCTGCGCGCCGTCGACCGCATCGGTGGCGCGGGTGGCGGTGCCGTTGGTGGTGTAGCTGCTCTCCAGCGAACGCTGCCAGTCGGTGTTGACCGAGGGCAGCGGCACCCAGACCTGGTGCGCGCCTTGCGCCATCGCAGGCGTGACGCGGGTGGTGAGTTCGAAGGTGCGCCAGCCGCCCGGTTGCGGCGCGAAGCGGCGCTCCTGCGGCTGCGCCGAGGCGGCGAAGGGAAGGCTGGAGAGCGCGCCGGCGGCGGCCGCGGCGTGGAGGAAGTGGCGACGGTTCTGCATCCGGCGATTATCCCGGAGGGCTATTTCCCGCCTCCGCTGGTTGGTTGCCGGACGGGTGAGCGCGGCAGCAGGCGCGCTCCGCCACCTGCGCCCCGGGTGCGCTCGCTCAGGTCCAGAGGCTTTCGACCAGGCGCCCCGCCTCGACGGAACTCCAGTCGTATTCCCCGCGCACCCGCCAGCGTGCCCGGCCCTGGGCGTCGAAACCAAAGGTGGTGGGGAAGGTCTTGACCTCCCAGGACGCCGCGCCCGCCCCGGCGGCATCGAACAGCACCGGGTGGGACCAGTTGGCGCCCTGCATGTAGCGCTGCACGGTGACCGGTCGCTCCTTGAAGTTGACCAGCTGCAGAACGAACTTGTCGCCGTACAGCTCGGCCATCTGCAGCAACAGCGGCATCTCGGTCCGGCACGGCGGACACCAGGTGGCCCAGAAGTTGACGACCGTCGGCTTGCCCTTGGACGGGACGGCCTCCGCGACTCCCTGCAGGTCGGGCGCACTGAACCCGCCCAGCGGCTGGCTGAGCGTGCGGATTTCCGCGGCGCGCAGCGATGCCGGCAGCGCGAGTGCGAGGCCGCCGGCGGCGAGGGCCTGGAGGGCGGTGCGGCGCGGGGTCATGGGGTGCTGCGCTTGGGGTGTGCGTGCCCGCCTGCGCCCCGTCGCGGATGGAAGGCGCTGAGCGCTTGCGGGCGCCGCGCGGTGCGCAGGCGACGGCACACCCCGTGGGTCGGGATGGCGCCAGCCTGTCGCGTCACGCCCGGTCGGCCACCCATTGCTGCACCGACTGCAGGGCGCCGCCGAGCTTGCTGGCATCGGTGCCGCCGGCCATGGCCAGGTCGGGCTTGCCGCCGCCCTTGCCGCCGACCTGCTGCGCCACGAAGTTGACCAGCTCGCCGGCCTTGACCCGGCCCATGCTGTCGGCGGTGACGCCGGCGGCCAGCTGCACCTTGGCGCCATCGACCGCGGCCAGCACGATGGCGGCGGTCTTGAGCTTGTCCTTGAGCTTGTCCATGGTGTCGCGCAGGGCCTTGGCATCGGCGCCGTCGAGACGGGCCGCCAGGACCTTGATGCCCTTGACGTCGACGGCCTGGGCCACCAGCTCGTCGCCCTGCGACGAGGCCAGCTTGCCCTTGAGCTGCGCCACTTCCTTCTCGAGCGCGCGGACCTGGTCCAGCACCTGGCCGATGCGGCCGTTCAGTTCGTTGGGCGCCGCCTTCAGCGAGCCGGCCACGGCCTGCACCGTCGACTCCAGCTGCTGCAGGTAGGCCAGCGCATTGGCGCCGGTGACGGCCTCGATGCGGCGCACGCCGGCGGCCACGCCGCCTTCGCTCACCACCTTGAACAGGCCGATGTCGCCGGTGCGCTGCACGTGCGTGCCGCCGCACAGCTCGCGGCTGGAGCCGATGTCCAGCACGCGCACACTCTCGCCGTACTTCTCGCCGAACAGCATCATGGCGCCGGTGGCCTTGGCAGACTCGATGTCCATCACCCGCGCCTGGGTGGGGTGGTTCTCCAGGATCTCGGCGTTGACGCGCTTCTCGATCTCGCGGATCTGCTCTTCGTTGATGGGCGCGTTGTGGGTGAAGTCGAAGCGCGTCTTGTCGGCGTCGACCAGCGAACCCTTCTGCTGCACGTGCTCGCCCAGCACCTCGCGCAGCGCCTTGTGCATCAGGTGGGTGACAGAGTGGTTGCGCATGGTGGCGCGCCGGCGCTCCAGGTCAACCCGCGCGGCCACCACGTCGCCCACCTTGAGCGTACCCTGGGTCTGCGTGCCATGGTGGCCGTAGACGTCGGCCTTGATCTTCTGCGTGTCTTCCACGCCGAACTGCACGCCCTCGGCGGCCAGCACGCCGCTGTCGCCGACCTGGCCGCCGCTTTCGGCATAGAAGGGCGTGGTGTCCAGCACCACGACGCCCGGCTGGCCCTCCTCGAGCTGCTGCACCGGCGTGCCGTCCTTGTACAGGGCGACCACGCGCGACTGCTCCTCGAGCGACTCGTAGCCGGTGAACACGTTGCCCGCGCCGCCGTATTCCAGCGCGCGGTCCATCTTGAACTTGCCGGCGGCACGGCCCGCGGCCTTCTGCTTTTCCATCGCGGCGTCGAAACCGGCTTCGTCGACCGTCACGCCGCGCTCCCGGCAGACGTCGGCCGACAGGTCGAGCGGGAAGCCGTAGGTATCGTGCAGCTTGAAGGCCACCTCGCCGGACAGCACCTTCTGGCCGCCGGCCAGGGCGGCGTCGAGGATCTCCATGCCGTTGGCGAGCGTCTCGTAGAACCGCTCCTCCTCGGCCTTGAGCACTTCCATGACGCGCTGTTCCGAGGCCTTGAGGTTGGGATAGGCCTCGCCCATCAGCGCCACCAGGTCGGGCACCAGCTTGTGGAAGAACGGCGTCTTGCGGCCGAGCTTGTAGCCGTGGCGGATGGCGCGGCGGATGATGCGGCGCTGCACGTAGCCGCGGCCCTCGTTGGACGGGATCACGCCGTCGGTGACCAGGAAGGCGGTGGCGCGGATGTGGTCGGCGATCACCTTCAGCGACGGATTCGCCAGGTCGGACACGCCGGTCTCGCGCGCGGCCGCCTTGATCAGCGTATCGAAGATGTCGATCTCGTAGTTGCTGTGGACGTGCTGCAGGATGGCCGCCAGGCGCTCCAGGCCCATGCCGGTGTCGACGCAGGGCGCCGGCAGCTTCTTGAGGCTGCCATCGGGCTGCATGTCGAACTGCATGAACACGTGGTTCCAGATCTCGATGTAGCGGTCGCCGTCGGCGTCGGGCGAGCCGGGCGGGCCGCCGGCGACCTCGGGGCCGTGGTCGAAGAAGATCTCGGAGCACGGGCCGCAGGGGCCGGTGTCGGCCATCATCCAGAAGTTGTCGCTGGCGTACCTGGCGCCCTTGTTGTCGCCGATGCGCACCACGCGCTCGGGCGGCAGGCCGATCTCCTTGGTCCAGATGTCGTAGGCCTCGTCGTCGTCGATGTAGACGGTGGCCCAGAGCTTGTCGGCCGGCAGCTTGTAGACCTGCGTCAGCAGCTCCCAGCCCCACTTGAGCGAATCGCGCTTGAAGTAGTCGCCGAACGACCAGTTGCCCAGCATCTCGAAGAAGGTGTGGTGGCGCGCCGTGTAGCCCACGTTCTCCAGGTCGTTGTGCTTGCCGCCAGCCCGCAGGCAGGCCTGCACCGAAGCCGCCCGCACGTAGGGCCGCTTGTCGGTGCCCAGGAAGACGTCCTTGAACTGCACCATGCCGCTGTTGGTGAACATCAGCGTGGGGTCGTTGCCCGGCACCAGGGGGCTGGAGGCCACCACCGTGTGTCCCTTGTCCTTGAAGAAGTCCAGGAAGGTCTGGCGGATGTCGGCGACGGTGAATTGGGCAGTGGTCATGGGCGGATCCGGAGGAACCTTCGATTATAAGTTTGGGGCCCTCCCCGCGCCTCCCGAGGGGTAGCGCCTGCTCGCGCCAGCGAGTCTCCTCGCGCCCGCGAGCGCCCATGCGGCCGCCGACCTGGCGCGCCTTTCCGGTGCCACCGTGCGGTCGCTTCGCTAACGCATGCGCACGCCACGCCCCCGCGCCCCACGCGCCCTACGACTCCAAAACGACCGATCCCGGCGTCCAGTCCCGGCCTCCTGCCTCCCGCCTCTGCCCGACCGTTTCCGCCTCCTACGCCTGCCGCTTGAGAAACCCGACGCAAGAGCACGCCGGCGCGCACGAAAGTAGCGGTTGACATCCACCGGAGGCCTCCATGTCCGTCCAGTTCGTTGAATGGAGCGATGCCCTGATGGCCTCGCTTGCAGCCGCGATGGCGCTGTTCTTCTCGGCCATCCCCAAGATCATCGCCTTCCTGCTGATCCTCATCATCGGCTGGTTCATCGCCTCGCTCCTGGACAAGGGCCTGGCCAGCCTGCTGCGGCGCGTACGCTTCAACGAGCTGGCCCAGCGCTCGGGCCTCTCCGACTTCGTCCACAAGATGGGCATGGATACCGACGCCTCCGGGATGATCGGCCTGGTGGTGAAGTGGTTCATCCGCCTCATCGCGCTGGTGGTGGCCTTCGACGCGCTGGGCCTGCCGGCGGTGTCAGACGTGCTGCGCCAGTTCCTGCTGTGGCTGCCCAACGTGGTGGTGGCGTTGGTGGTGCTGGTGATCGGCGGCCTGGCCGCGCGCGGGCTGAGCAACGTGGTGCGCGGTGCCGCCAGCGAGGCCGACCTGAGCAACGCGCATTTCCTGGCCAAGGTGGCGTCCGTGGTGGTCTGGGCCTTCACCATCATCGTGGCCGTCAACCAGGTGGGCATCGCCAGCGAGCTGGTCAACATCCTGTTCATCGCGGTGGTCGGCGCCCTGGCCCTGGGCATCGGCCTGGCCTTCGGCCTGGGCGGCCGCGAGACAGCCGCCGAGATCCTGCACAAGTGGTATGGCAAGGCCCAGGCCCGCTCGGGCCGGGTGATCGAAGCGGCGGAGCACGCAGCCGAACGCAGCGAGGCCGGCCGGGGCCCCGGGCCCTGGCCCACCGGCGGCTATCCGCAAGGTGGCGGCACCCCGGGCGGCAGCACGCCGATGCCTGCGGACCGCCGGCCCGATGTCGAAGGAGGCTGAAGCGGCGCCGCCGACGGGGCGCCTCCGAGGACGGCCCCCGCCGACAGCGATCGCCGGCACAGGGGCGCCATGAACGCCGATCCGGTCGTCCTGAGCCTGCTCGACACCGACCTCTACAAGTTCACGATGTGGCAACCCATGCTGCATCGCCACCCGCGCACGCAGGCGGTGTACCGCTTCGTCTGCCGCAACCAGCCGGCCTACCCGCTGGCCGACCTGCTGCCGGAAGTCGACGCCCAGCTGGACCACCTGTGCCGCCTGCGCTTTACGCGCGAGGACCTGCAGTACCTGGCCAGCCTGCGCTTCATGCGCAGCGACTTCATCGATTTCCTGCGCATCTTCCAGCTGCAGCGCGAGTTCATCCAGGCACGCGCCGAAGGCGACCAGCTGGTGATCGAGGCGCGCGGGCCGCAGGTGCACGTGATGCCGTTCGAGATCCACGTGCTGGCCGTCGTCAACGAGCTCTACTTCCGCCGCTTCGATGCCGCCGCGGCCCTGGCCGAGGGGCGCCGCCGCCTGCGCGACAAGGTGCAGCGGGTGCAGGCCTTCCGCCGCGAGCCGGCCCGCGCCCTGCCCTTCGAATTCTTCGACTTCGGCGTGCGCCGCCGCTATGCGCGCGACTGGCAGCGCGAGGTGGTGGGCACGCTGCTGGACGCGCTGCCGGACTGCTTCAAGGGCACCTCCAACGTGCTGCTGGCGCGCGACCTGGGCGCGGTGCCCATCGGCACCATGGGCCACGAATACCTGCAGACCTTCCAGGCGCTGGGCGTGCGCCTGCGCGACTTCCAGCGCGCGGCGCTGGAGGACTGGGTGCAGGAGTACCGCGGCGACCTCGGCATCGCGCTGACCGACACCATCGGCATGGACGCCTTCCTGGCCGACTTCGACCTCTACTTCGCCAAGCTGTTCGACGGCCTGCGCCACGACTCGGGCGACCCCATCGACTGGGGCGAGAAGGCGCTGGCGCACTACGCGGCGCTGCGGGTGGATGCGCGGCGCAAGCGGCTGGTGTTCTCGGACAGCCTGACCCTCAACAAGGCCTTCGCCATCTACCGCCACTTCGGCGACCGCGTGCAGTGCGGCTTCGGCATCGGCACCCACCTCACCAACGACGTGGGCCTGCAGCCGCTCAACATCGTGATGAAGCTGGTGGAAGCCAACGGCCAGCCCGTGGCCAAGCTCTCGGACGCGCCAGGCAAGACGCTGTCGACGGACGAGACCTTCCTGGCCTACCTGCGGCAGGTGTTCGCGGTGGCGTGAGGGCGAAAAAAGCACTGCGGTCGGCTCGGCGCCGCACCAGCCGGACGGCCACCTGACGGACATCGCCACGGGCTTCGGCAGCCGCACTGCCTTCCTCGACCCCGAATGCGCCGCAGACCGCGAGAAACTGCGGGCGCTGATCCGCGGCGCCGACGTGTCCGTGCAGTCGTGGCGCCCGGGCGCGCTCGCCAGGCGCGGCTTCGGTCCCCAGGACATCGCTTCCCGCCAGGCGCCGCCCGGGCGCCTTACTTCCTGCGCGCGGCGATGTCCTTCTCGGCCTGGTTCACCAGGTCGGCGCCTATGGTGTTCTTCCACTTCTCGTACACCGGGCGCGTGGCCTTGACGAAGGCCTCGCGCTCCGCGGCCGTGAGGTTGGTGACGGTCACGCCCATGGCGGCCACCTCCTTCATCAGCGGCTTGTCGGCCTCGGTGAGGCCCTTACGCGCGATGGCGATCTCCTGCTTGCCGGCGTCGATGGCGGCCTGGCGCACGATCTCGCGGTCGGCCGGCGTCCAGCTGTTCCAGACATCCTTGTTCACCACGAAGATCAGCGGGTCGGCCACGTAGCCCCAGGTGGTCACGAACTTCTGCCCCACGGTGTGCATCTTCAGCACCGTGAACAGGAACATCGGGTTCTCCTGGCCGTCCACCGCGCCGCTGGAAAGCGCCGGCTGCGCGTCGGCCCAGCTCATTTGGGTGGGGTTGGCGCCCAGGGCGTTGAAGGTGTCGGAAAACAGCGGCGAGCCGACCACGCGGATCTTCATGCCCTTCAGGTCTTCGGGCGCCTTGATCGGCTTCTTGCTGTTGGTCACCTCGCGGAAGCCGTTCTCGCCCCAGGCCAGCGGCACCGCTCCGGCGCGCTCCACGGTGGCGAAGATCTTCTTGCCCACCTCGCCCTGCGTCAGCGCGTCGACCGCGGCGTAGTCGGGCATCAGGAACGGCAGCGAGAACAGGTTCAGCTCCTTGATCTGCGGCGACCAGTTGATGGTGGAGCCCACCGCCATGTCGATCACGCCCTGGCGCAGCGAGCTGAACTCGCGCGTCTGGTCGCCCTGCACCAGCGAGACCCCCGGGTACAGCTTGATGTTGATGCGCCCCTGGGTGCGCTCCTTGACCAGGTCGGCCCAGATCTGGCCGGCCATGCCCCAGGGCGTGGGCGGGCCCAGCACCAGCGACATCTTGTATTCGGCCTTGTAGGCGGACTGCGCGATGGCGCCCTGCGTGAAGGTCAGCGCGGTCGCGGCCATCGCGAGGCCCAGCAGCGTGCGGCGGAAGTTCATGGCTCTTGCTCCTTGGAAAAAATCGGGCGTCGTCAGTAACCAAGCGCCTTGGGCAGCCACAACGCCAGCTGCGGGAAGGCGATCACCAGGACCATCACGGCCGCCATCGAGACCAGCATCCAGCCGACCCAGCGGATGGTGCTCTCCATGGGGACCCGGGCGATGCGGCACGAGACCATCAGGTTGACGGCCAGCGGGGGCGTGAACTGGCCCAGCGCGACCTTCAGCGTGAGGATCACGCCGAACCACACCGGATCCCAGTTGTAGTGCCGCATGATGGGCAGCAGCAGCGGCACGAAGATCAGGAAGATGGACACGCCGTCCAGGAACATGCCCACCGTCACCAGCAGCAGGATCAGCAGCGTGAGCACGCCGTACTCGCCCAGGCCCGAGTCGACGATGGCGCGCGTGACCGGATCGATCACGCCCAGCGTCGACAGCGAATAGGCGAAGATGCCGGCCAGCGACACCACCAGCAGGATCACCGCCGACAGCTCGCCCGATTCGCGCAGGATCACGAACAGGTCGCGCACCCGGATCGTCCGGTGCACCACCATGCCCACGAACAAGCCGTAGAACACCGCCACCACGGCGGCTTCAGTGGGCGTGAACCAGCCGGCCCGCATGCCGCCCAGGATCAGCACCGGCGCCGCCAGGCCCCAGCTCGCGTCGCGCAGGCTGCGCCAGAAAGGCGGGCGCGGCAGTTGCGCCTCCAGCTGCCCCATCCGGTGGTGGCGGGCCATCCACACGGCAGGGATCATGAGCGCCAGGCCGGCCAGCATGCCGGGGATCATGCCGGCGGCGAACAGGGCCGGAACCGAGGCGCCCGGCACCAGCACCGAGTAGACGATGAAGGCGACCGAGGGCGGGATCAGGATGTCGGTGGCGGCGGCGGCGCCCACCACGCTGGCCGAGAACGAGGCCGGGTAGCCCGCGCGGCTCATGGCGGCGATCATCACCGCCCCCACCGCCGCGGCGTTCGCCGGCCCGGAGCCGGAGATGCCGCCCAGGAACATCGCCACCGCGATGGCCACCAGCGGCAGCATGCCGGAGCCGCGGCCCACGATGGCCACCGCGAAGTTCACCAGCCGCAGCGCCACACCCGAGCGGTCGAAGATGGACCCCACCAGCACGAACATGGGCACGGCCAGCAGCGGATACTTGGCCAGGCCGGCATAGAAGTTCTGCGGCACCGCCAGCAGGCCGAACCACTGCACGTCGGCATTGGCCAGCGCGATGCACACGGCGCCCGCGATGCCCAGCGCCGCGCCGATGGGCACGCCCAGCAGCAGCATGCCGAGGAAGGCCAGGAACAGGATGGTGGCGATCATGGACGGCGGCCCCGGCGGATGAAGAGACCCAGCGCGCGGCCGGCGATGGCCACCGACATCACCGGCATCCAGATCGTGTACCACCACAGCGGCACGCCGATGCCGGGCGAGGTCTCGCCGAAGCGCACGTCGTCGTAGACCACGCGCGCGCTCAGCACCGCCAGCACGGCGAAGAACAGGAACACCATCAGCGCGCCGAAGCGCGCCAGCAGGCGCTGCCGCCATTCGGGGCCGTTGTCGGCGAAGTACTCGATGCGGATCTGCCGGTTGCGCGCGACGGCGGCGGAGCCCGCCACCAGCGCCAGCACGATCATGAGGAAGACCGAGATCTCCTCGGTCCAGGCGAAGGACTGGCTGGTGAAGTAGCGCACCAGCACGTTGGCGAAGGTGATCAGCGCCAGCGCCGCCATCACGATGACGGTCAGCCAGTCCTCGATGGCCAGCGGCACGCGCGTGCGTTCGTCGGGGTGGGTCTCGGGCTGGCCCGGGACCGGGTCGGGAAGTTCAGGCAGCGACATGGGAGAAGAAGACTCAGCCGGCCAGGCCGCGCGCGGCCGCCGCGATCTCCGAAGCGCTCACGCGCGACTGCGCCTCCAGCACCGGCGCATAGCCGACGGGAATGCGCGGCGCGCCCAGGCGGCGCACCTTGCAGCCCTGCACCGTCTCGGCCACGCTGGCGGCGATCTCCGCGCCGAAGCCGGCCGCCTGCACCGCCTCGTGCACCACCAGCAGGTGGCGCGTCCTGGCGCAGGATCCCAGCACGGTGGCCCGGTCCCAGGGCCAGATGCTGCGCAGGTCGATCAGTTCGGCCCCGATGCCGCACTGCGCCAGTTCGTCGCAGGCGGCCTCGCAGGCCTGCACCTGGCGCGACCAGCTGACGATGGTGAGGTCCTTGCCGGGCCGCACCACCCGGGCCTGGCCCAGCGCCACGGTCACTGCCGGATCCACCTCGCCGGTGGCGCCCCAGAGGGTCTTGTGCTCCATGTACACCACGGGGTCGCCGCTGGCCAGCGCCGCGCACAGCATGGAATAGTTGTCCTGCGGCGTGCCGGGGCACACCACCACCACGCCGGGCAGGTGCGCGAACCAGCTCTCGAGCGATTGCGAGTGCTGCGCCGCCGACGCGTCCCAGATGCCGATGGGCATGCGCGCCACCAGCGGCACCCGGCCCTGGCCGCCGAACATGAAACGGTTCTTGGCGGCCTGGTTGACGATCTCGTCCATGCCGCACAGCGCGAAGTCGACCACGCGCATCTCCACCACCGGCCGCAAGCCCGCCAGCGCCATGCCGACGCCGGCGCCCAGGATCGCTGCCTCGCTGATGGGCGTGTCGATCACGCGCTGGGCGCCGAAGCGCGCCTGCAGGCCCTGGTACTGGCCGAAGATGCCGCCGCGGCCCACGTCCTCGCCGAGCACCACCACGCGCGCGTCGGCTTCCATCGCGTGCGCCACGGCCATCGCGGCGGCCTGGGCATACGTCATCACCGCCACGGGCCCGCTCCCACGGTCTGCACGTCGGTGTACGCGGCCTCCGGCGCGGGCCACGGCGCGGCGTCGGCGGCGGCCAGCGCCGCTTCCACTTCCTCGCGCGCCTCGCGTTCGATGGCCTCCAGCTGCGCGGCGTCGGCACCGGGCAATTGCAGGTAGGCGGCACGGGCGCGCGCGAGCGGGTCGGTGCGCAGCGCCGCCTCCAGTTCCGCGGGGTCGCGGTAGGGCGCCTGATCCACCGACACGTGGCCCTTCACGCGGTACGTGAGGGCGTGCAGCAGGCGCGGGCCTTCGCCCTGGCGCACCCGCTGCAGCAACTGCTGCGCCGCCGCGTGCACGGCCACCACGTCGTTGCCATCGACCTGCACCGCCGGAATGCCCAGCGCGATGGCCCGCGCCGAAGCCCCCTCGCCCGCCGTCATGGGCCCGCTGGCGGTGGTCGCGCTCCAGCGGTTGTCCTCGCAGACGAACAGCACCGGCAGGCGGTAGACCTTGGCCCAGTTGAGGGATTCCAGGAAGGGCCCCCGGTTGATCGCGCCGTCACCGAAGAAGCAGGCGGTGACGGTGTCGCGGCCCTGCAGCTTCTGCGCGTGGGCCGCGCCGACGGCGATCGGCAGGCCGGCGGCCACCACGCCGTTGGCGCCGAGCATGCCCACCGAAAAGTCGGCGATGTGCATGGAGCCGCCCTTGCCGCCGTTGAAGCCGGTGGCCTTGCCGAACAGCTCCGCCATCATGCGGGCGAGATCCGCGCCCTTGGCCAGCGTGTGGCCGTGGCCGCGGTGGGTGGAAGTCAGGTAGTCGTCCGTCCGCAGGTGGGCGCATACGCCCGCCGCAACGGCCTCCTGGCCGGTGGAAAGATGCAGCGGGCCGCGCACCCGGGCCGTGCCGTCGGCCGCCTTGCCATAGGCGCTCACGCCGCCCTGGCTGGCGACCTCGGCCGCGTTTTCGAAAGCCCGGATGCGGACCATGGTGCGGTACAGCCCCGCCAGGGCGCGCGCGTCGACGCTCACGTTGTCCCCATCTCATTGTTATGGCTTTGAACCATTCTAGGGTGGGCTGCCGCCGCGCGACCTAGGTTCAACCCGCTCCATGCGGCCTCCCGGTTTGAGGCTGGCGATGCATGCGCCGGGCGCGCAAACACCGCCGACGCCGTGGCGCGATGCGACCTTTCGCATCACACCCAGGGAAATCCCTGGCGAAATAAGCACGACTAGGCCGCAAAAGTTTGTCCAAAGGTATGGATTGCTTGACGTTTCAACAGTTAGCATCCAGCCGCACCGAAAGCTGTATCTCTTCGTATCTTTTGTGAGAGCGAACATGCCCAAGAACGACAAGACTTCCGTCCCCCACCAGATCGCTGCGGCCGCAGCAGCCGAAGGCACGCAGGCCCAGGGCCTGGGCGGCCGCGCGGCGCCGCTGCCCGACGC
>JAEZKX010000371.1 GCA_023436025.1 Pseudomonadota bacterium
GCTGTGAAGCCGCCCGCGCGTGCCGCGCCGCTGCGCGCGGCCCTGGTGCAGCGCGGTGCACGCCCAGGTCGGCCGCGTGCTACACGAGGCTGGGTAAAGGAACGAACACAGGATTACCAAACGGGCGAACCGCCCCTCGCAAGCCTTCTTGCCGGGGTGCGCCAACGCCCCGGTAAATCGAGTCTCCCGCCGTGAGAGCCAACTCTCGGCGAACAACTGCCTGTCGCGGTGTGCTCCTAATCGAGCTCGCACCGTGGCGACGGGCGCTGCAAGCTTAACCGGCTTGCTTCGACCCAATCCGCATGGATGTTGGGCGACGCGGAAACGGCCCACCAGGTGACTGGAACGGGACCTGTCGATTCGCGAAACCGGGGGTGGCCAGAAGGCTGCCGGAAGGCCCGGTCAGGGGCAGCGGGTAACCGTTGAACCTGTACCTCGGAGGTGGGCTTCACGCGCGCAGGGCGACCTGCGCGAGCTGATCAGGCGAAAGCTCGGATCGGCGGTACTGGCGGGCGCAAGCCGGCCAGATCGATGGATAGCTCAAGCCTCTAACCGCGCCCACGAGGGGGTGCGTCGAGGAGATCACGAGAGCCATTGGCCTGCCTGAAGTGCGGGTCGATCACAGTTGGAAGCGGCATACCAGACTAAGGGGGAGCTATGGAACATCGTCCCCATTCTGAAATCGAGACCAGTCATGGTCTGAGAGCCCATAGGGCCAGGTATGTACGTGAGGCAGTGGCGCTCTTGATCGCAGTAGCGGTCGAATAACGCGGGAAGTCTCTGCAGGTTTCTCGGGGTGGCACCTGGGATGAATACCGCGCCAGTGGAAAAGCTGGCTTGGCAGGACGGGAGCGGCGCTGAGTAGATGTCGAAAGCCGATGTGCGATGTGATCGAAGCACATGGGCGACGGCCTGCTGACGCAGGCGATCGAAAGGGGCCAGGTAGTTTGAGAGACATGCACGTTGGATCGTGCGATTTGCTTGCGAGATGCGCCGCCGCTTGGCGGTGGACGGCGCGTGGACTGCGTCTGCTTGGCGGCAGACACTCAACGAAAGGAATGGATCAGAACCATGAAGCTTA
The DNA here is from genome assembly GCA_023436025.1 of Pseudomonadota bacterium. Classification (GTDB taxonomy): domain Bacteria; phylum Pseudomonadota; class Gammaproteobacteria; order Burkholderiales; family Burkholderiaceae_C; genus Ramlibacter. The sequence continues at coordinate 1,082 of JAEZKX010000371.1, forward strand.
GACGCGCGCTTCGGCGCGCACGTTCCCCCAACCTGCGGGTTGGGGGACCATTTGCCATGGTGCGACCTACGCGATGATCGCGTTACTGCTCCTGCGTTGCTGTCAACCCAGCAATCCAGAAAACCGGCAATCCGCGAATCCAGCAACCGAGTAAAGCATTTGCCGGCGCGCGGAGCCGGCTACTGGCTACTGGCTTCTGGAGTTTTGGCTGCAGTCTGTTCTGGAACGCGAACGTGCTGGTCGTGTTGCCGCCGCACCGAAACCCAGTCTTTCGAGTTCACGCGCGCCGAGTGCAGAAAGCCAACCTCTTCCAGCCGCCCAAGAGCCACCTTCAAGACCGGCTTGAAGTCTTTTGCCGATTTTGACGCGCTTCCGCTGTGGCACCAGTACGTGCGCACCAGCAGATCGAAGGTCTGGACATCGCTGGCAATGTAGGCGTGCGCCCATTGGGCTAGGGGGGACGCCTGAAGCCGAAGGCGGTGGCCGTGATCGATACGCGTGTACCCCGCGGCGAACAGGTCTATGAACCCCTGGTTCAGCCCGACCATCCTCTCGGTTCCGCCTGGGCGCCGATAGGTGATAAGCGGCTCCGAGCTGAAGAAGTCGCGACGTGCTCGAAGTGTCACGAGCGTCTCCGCGAGGCGCTCGATAGTCTTGTCCAGGTCGGCGCGATCGGAGCCGCCTACCTTCGTGCGCCCCATGGACTTGAGTAGGGCGGTGCGCTCGAACTGCACCAGCAAGCACGGGGTGCCGTCAGGGGCGACCTCTACTGTCTTTCCGCGAGCGAGGTGGAGCAACTCGAGCAGTACGCTCAGGTGGGCTTGGCGCAGGGGCAGCCCCTCTGTGAGAACCGAGATGCCGGCACGCGATTGCAGTAGACGGCGTCCAAGGGGGACTTCACCGTCGCGCGCAACGCCTGCGAAGAGCGCAGACCTGGCCATCGGGTTCGGGATCGCCCGCACGAAGTCTGGCCAGTTCTGAAGGCGAGGAGCTTCACCCGCAGTCTGGCTCTCGCCACCTTGACCCGACGTGCGCTCAACTGGTCGGCGGGGACTGCTGACCTCCTCTGCGTGCCGACCCGGCCTGGGTGCGCTGGCCGTTCCGATGCGATCAGGTGGTAGTTCGCCTGGCGCACCCGCTGGCGGTGCTGGCGGCATCGAACGAACCGGAACTGCTACGGGATCGGTCGACAGCACGTCCGCGCTGCCGCGAGCCCGGCGACGTGCCCTCTCTTCGAAGTCCACCTCGCCCCATTCTTCTTGCCTGGTCGTCTCGTCGAAGAGCTTCTCGGTGATGCACCTGTCGTCGAAGTCGACCTCTGGCAGTTCTGTGTGATCCATGTCGCTGTATAGGACTGGCTTGGTGCCGTGCCTGTAGTTCTGTTGGTTTGCGAGCCGGCCGCAGGCCGGCGACGCTCTTAGCAGCTTCTTCGCTGTTCAGGAGCCAACGGAGGCGTTCTAGAAGTCTTCCTAAACCCCTTGTACTGATCGGCTCCCCGCGCTTGCAAGTTGTTGATCCAGAACAAGAATGACGGGGGTCTGATCAAATCAGCGCGGGTTGGACCCCCGCGGTTATTGCGTCAGACCCCCGCGGTTCGGCGCGTCAGACCCCCGTTCCACTTGACTTCGCCCCCGCGGGGGACGGGCCGGAGCGGAGTCAATCAAGCTTGTGCAGGCCCTGCTGGTCGAGGTACAGGTTGAGCGCCTCCAAGACGACTTCCTTTGCCGATTTATCGAGACTGGCAGCCACGATGTTGAGACGCCGGCGCGTTTCCTTGGGCACCCGGATGCTGATCTGAGGCTCCTCCCAGCTTGGGGGCCGGCGTTTCGCCGGTGGACCTTGCTGTTCATCGGTCTTGGCTGGTGCCTCCTGCGGCGCCTCGGCGGGGCTCGGATTCGCGACGGCCGGGATCCAGTTCTTCGGCTTCTTCATAGCGCCTCGATGGACGTGAACAGATTGCGGGCTTCCTGAGCCGCCACCGGGTCAAGTTCGCCCGGGAGATTCGCGCTGCTGCCCGCGCGCGCGTACGCCGCCCGGAACGAAAACATTCCCAGTACAGGATGGACGAGCGGCTCCAGTGCTTGGCGGAGCCTCTCTTCGTCTTTCGTGCGCTGATCAATCCCGGCCAGGAGAAAGCCGACATCGCCAACCGCATGCGCGCTGACGAAGCGCAGGGTGTGGGCAAGAACGTCGAGGTCAGTGAACCCCGGGCGCACCGGGACGAGAACCAGGTCGCTTTCACGGAGCACGGGAATCAGCTCTCCACGGATTCCTGGCGGGCAGTCGGCTACCCACGCTTGGCCGTTAGAAGCCGGCAGCGGATGGTCGTGCACCCGCCGTGCGATCCAGCGCGCCCCGGTTCGGGATGGGTCCAGGTCACGCAGGGGCAGCCTGAGACCGCAGGCCAGGATGACCGCAGTCGTTGTCTTCGAGACGCCGCCTTTGTCGCCGGCGAAGACCATGATTCGTTTCTTCATGTGGATTGGTCGAGGGGTTGATGGGTTTGCGGATTGCTGTCAACCCGGCGGGCTGACACCGGGTATAGCGCCCATGTAATTGCGCCCGCCCTCAGCGCAAGCGCCGCGCCACGATTTTTTTGATGTGCCAATAAGAGAAAGCGTTTGAATAGCGCCGAGAACTAAAGAGCGACAAGGCGACATCGCCTTTCGCGCGTTGCCTTGGTGCCTTGCTGTCTTTCCGGATTGCCCGATTGCCCGATTGCCGGATTGCCGGATTGCTAGCAAGGCGTGGCAAAAAAAAAGGCTTGATGCCACGAGACATCAAGCCGGAATGCACTGCAAACGCCGTGGCGCGTCGCCACGTTGCTCTAACGCACGGAGCCCGCCACCCTCAGGCGCGCCGAGGTGCGCGACGTTCAGGAATCAGAAAAGTCAGGCGAAGACCAGTTGGAACCGTAGATGGGGTTGTCCATCAGCGCCTGGGCGGTGTCCAACGCATGGCCAGTATCTCGATCATCGAGCAAGTACTCCCAAAAAACCACGTTGTTCTTCCTTCTAAAAAAGTTCTGCTAATTTAAGCATCTGCGCGGACTAATCCTCGTCAGCGCCCCATAGCGTAATCACTGCTGCAGCGAAAAAAGCAAGTCCGCCCCAGAGGAAAGCGTTGGCCGCGGCATGAAGAGAATCGATCACTGTTGTTTGCTCCCGGCCTCTTTTCGCTGCCGTATTCAGTATATTTCGGCTTCCAATTTAAATGGGAATTGCTTACCCCTCTTCTTGGTCATTTAACATGAACCGAGAGAAGTGCTTTATAATTTTGGACATGCGACGCGAAGCGCGCTCGCTTTCCTTGGTGATGTGACTACACGCAGGTCGACGATCTTGTCGATGCGAGGGACACGAGAAATGAACACCAAGTTGTGGCGCGATAGCGCGAGGCATCCGTACGCTGAGGAGTCCTGGATCACCCAGGCAACCTGGACTGGCTGGCAGGCAGATCCTTTCGGCGAGGACGACACAAAGTCCATACGCGGATTGGTTATTCCGGTACCGGCCACCCTGCACGGGGAGATCGTGTGGAACCGTCGAACAGCCAGGGCAATCTTCTCTTTGCTGCCTTGGCGGCGCGAAACGGGGATCGCCATTGCGGTGGTGGCTACCCCCAGGGACGCCGCGGTCACCGTCCTCAATGTTGCTGGCCGTGCCGACCTGGAGCGCTTGGAGACCGCCGATCGGCACCGCAAGGTGCCCGTGATGATCGCAACGGACGAAGAGCCCGAGATCAGCCCCTGGATTCGCCCGGAGGGGCTGGCCGACGTTCTAGCTGAAGCCGCCCGGTTGAAGCCGCTGGCCGAAAGCGAGTTCACCGACGCAATCGAAGCGTTGAGGTCAGTGTTGCGCACCTCGGCCGTCTTCGCCATGGTTGGTGTTCAGGTGCCCATGCTCCGGACGCTCACTCTTGCGGTCTCGCCGCCGTTGGTGCCATAAGCAGCAGGATGATCTAACAGCCTCACCGGTTGGTGGGGCTGTTTTTTTTGAGGAGGGCCGCACGGTGGTACGCCGTCCTGAGGAGTTGCATTAAAGCGAGAACCGTCTCATCCCCTTCACTGCGAAGTCACACCGGTCAGCCGGCGTGGACGTGATGAACTTGGCCTGGCTCACGCGACGGATCGCTGCTCCATGGCGGCACTGCAGAGGAACGCTTTCTGCAGTACATTTGCGTCACCGCCCGAGGAGACCATGGCAGCCAGCAAAACCGCAACTCTCACGCTGCGCATTGAGCCCGAGATGAAGCAGGCGCTGCAGCGCGCCGCCGAACTGGAGCACCGCTCGATCGCCAACATGGTCGAGGTGCTCATTCGGGAGCACTGCAGGGTGAAGGGCATCGCCATGGGCGACACCAGCAACAACAAGCGTACGGCGAGGGGAGCCACTTCGTGATCAAGACTGTCAAGCAGGCGTGCCGCTTCAATGCGGCAATCCACGACTATCGGATGAGCCAGGGCATCGAGAACCTGGCCGAACTCATTCAAGACGCGGGCGACGGGCGCGAGTTCTTCTCGCGCAACTTCGTAACTCACGGCATGGCGCAGCTGTTCCGCGAAGGCCTGCTGCGTCTTTCCGGCAAGTCGGATCAAGCGGTTTTCGAGCTGACGCAGGCAATGGGCGGCGGCAAGACGCACATGATGATCGCCTTAGGTCTTCTGGCCCGCCATCCTCATCTCAGGCAGGAGGTGCTTCCCCCGGACCTGAAGGACCGCATCGACTTCGGGCAGGCGCGCATCGCCGCCTTCAACGGCCGCAACACCCCGGACAACTACATCTGGGGCGACATCGCAACCCAGCTGGGCGAGCCCGAGGCAATCAAGCCCTACTGGGTCAACGGCCCGAAGTCGGTCGACCAGCAGAAGTGGAAAGAGATCATCGGCGACAGGCCCACCTTGATCCTTCTCGACGAGCTACCACCCTACCTTGACAACGCCAGCACCCAGGTCTTCGGGCAGGGAACTCTGGCCAACATGGTGGTGTTCTCGCTGGCTACCCTGATGAGCGCCGCGCTCGAACTGCCCAACTGTTGCATCGTCGTAGCCAACTTGTCCGGCAGCTACCAAGCGCAGACCAAGGCGCTTGCCGATGCGATCTCGAACCTGCAGCAGGAAACCCGGCGGCAAGCCATGACCATCACGCCAGTTCAGCTGGCGGGCAATGAGATTTACGAAATCCTGAAGACGCGGCTCATCGACAAGATGCCCGACGAGCGCGTCATTGCAGACGTGGCCGAGGAGTACGCGCAACAGGTCAAGAAGGCCGAGGATGCGGGCTACATTGTCGCGGCCAGCATCGAGCAGATCGCCGAGCAGGTGCGGGAGACCTACCCGTTCCATCCGTCGTTCAAGCACCTCGTCGCCTTGTTCAAGGAGAACGAGGGCTTCCGGCAGACCCGCGGCCTGATGCAGTTCACGGCGCGGCTGCTCAAGAGCGTGGCGCTCCGCGAGGACGACGATGTCCACCTAATCGGCACCCAGCACTTGGCGCTCAACGATGACCAAGTGCGCGACGAGATCGAGCGCATCGCCCCCAAGCTGCTGCCGGCCGTCACCCGCGACATCGCCGACAAAGGCAACTCCATCGCAGAGACCATCGACGCCGAGCTCGATACCGATGCAGCCCGCCAAGTGATGACGCTGCTGCTGGCGTCGTCCCTGTCGCGCGCGGTGGGTGGGCGTATCGGCCTGTCCGAAAGCGAGGTCATCGAGTTTCTAGCCGCCCCTGGCCGTAAACCCGATGAGTTCCTTCAGGCCCTGCAGCGATTACGCGAGCAAGCCTGGTACCTGCATCGGGAGGACCAGCGCCTGTTCGTGAAGGAGACAGAGAACCTCTCGCGCCAGATCGAGCGCAACGCCAAGGAGGTGCCCCAGCCCAAGATCGACCAAGCGCTGATCAACCGCCTCACCGGGATCCTCCAGCCGGACAGGCGTCAGGCGTACCAAGACGTGCAGGTGCTGCCTCGCCTCGACGAGATTCGCCTGAGTGGCCCGCGCACCCTGATTGTCATCAAGCCGGACGGCAAGGTGCCACCAAACGAGCTGCAGAACTTCTTCGACTACCAACAGGAGAAGAACAACCTGCTTGTACTGACGGGACAGGACAGCCATTTGGCCGACGCCGTGGAAGACCGCCTGCGCGAGCTGTACGCCATCGAGCAGATCCACAAGCGCCTCAAGGCCGGCGACACCCTGTTCGAGGAAGCGCGGGATCGGCTCGAAGAAGCGGAAGACCGGTTCGCGAAAGCTCTCTCGGCTGCCTACAATCGGGTCTACTTCCCTAGCGCGGACCCTATCGACGGCCGACATTTCCTGGCCAACGTCACCATCGACAACGGCCTGAAGCTCGGTAAGAGCGAACAGTCCGCGGAGGCCCAGATCGAAGGCCTGCTCGCCAGCCCGCGTGCCAACTACAAGCTGGCCGCAAACCTGGCCGAGAGTTTCGGCGAGTACTTCGCCATGGCAGAAGAGGTTCTTTGGCCGTCGGGCAAGGACAACCGACGCACGCCGTGGAAGGACGTGATCGCTCGCGCCAAGAGCAACCCCGACTGGCCTTGGATGCCCGGCTCGGGGGGCATGGACACGTTGAAAACAGAAGCGTTAAAGCAAGGACGCTGGCGCTTGGGCGAAGACGGCTACATCGAGAAGGGTCCCTTTCCGAAGGACAAGACAACGGTCAACGTCTCCGTCGTCGGAAGTCAGCCGGACACCGGCGCCACCATCCTCAGCCTCACGCCACGTCATGCCGGTGAGAGTCCCGTGGTCGTTTACGCCACCCGCCCGGAGGCGCTCGATAAGGGGCAGTCCGTTGAGGATCTCGATAGCTTCACCACCAGTGAGGGCACTTTGTACTTCCTGGCCCGCGACACGACAGGCCACTACGAAACCGGCGCGCCCGTTAGGTGGACCGCCGAACTGAAGATCCGGCACCAGGTGGAGCCCGCCGCCGACAAGCGCCGCGTCACCTTGGCGTGCACGCCCAAGGCCACGCTAACCTATACGCTTGACGGTTCCAACCCGCGCGACGGCCTGCCGTACGAGGGCCCGTTCGAGATAGGCGCCGTCGCGGCACGCTTACTCGTGTACGCCCGCGCCGGCGAGGCCAACAAGACTGCCGACTTCCAAATCCCGGCCAGCGGCGACAAGACCGTGCAGATCAATGACACCAAGCCCGTCAAGCTGCAGCCTAAGCGCATCGGTCTGGACACCACTGACCGCGTGTTCGGCGTCATCAACCGGTTCCGTGACCAGCCCGGCACGCAATTCAAGGGCGTGCGCATCGAGATCGGCGAAGGCGAAAAGACCGTTACCGTGCGGTTCCAGGAGCGCACGGTAACCGCTAGCGTCATCGAGGGCGTGATCAACAGCCTGCGCCAGCTGCTCGCCGAGGACCAAGCGCCGGTCGTCGTGAACATCAGCGACGGGGCTCACTTTGATACCGGCTTCGCGGCAAAGGAATTTGCAAAGCTGGTGGGTCTGGAGCTGAAGCCTGGCGACGTTGTCCAGGAGGCGTGAACACATGGCCAAGCCCAGGTCCGCCCGCGATGCCGCCGCCCTCAATGCAGACGCTGGGGAGCGGGCTTCCGCCACCGCCAAAGTGGCGGCCGACGCACGTCCGACTCTGGACTTCGGCGTGCCTGCTACCTCGGACCCTCACCACTTCAAGGTGATCGTGCCACGTAGCAACACCGCGCCCGTGAAGGTGAGCGAGTACCTCGGCCTACAGGCCTTGAGCGACGAGCATTCAGTGATCGATCGGGCCGTGCTCGATCGCGCCCGCTGGACGGCGATCCGCGCCGAAGTGCAACGCGCCTTCAATGCCCGGCTCAGCACGCACGGCCTGAAGCCGAGTGCCTGGAAGGCAGGCGACAACCTCGTGGATCGACTGCTGGGCAAGGAACTATGCGTGCTAGTGTGGGCCGTGGAACACATGGAGATGGAGAAGATTCCCGTTGCCGTGCGGAACTGGCTCGCGCTGCGTCCTGAGGAGCGCTGGTGGCTGTTTGGGATGACCGCCATGAGCACCGGCGGGCTCGGCGATGGCGACAAAGGTTGGCGGCTGGCCCTGCGCCACGCGCTGGGCGACGTCGCGCAGAGCGAGCTGCTCTCGCCGCGCGCGCGGCGCGGTGTGATGGCGCGCGATAGCAGCATCGCGGGCGAGCGGCCAACCCTCGACCTATTCAACGACAGCGCAGAATGACCTCTCAGGAACTGCCCCAACGCCTGCAGTTGCTGCTTGGTTGCACCGCCGAAACCGGGGGGCAGAACTTCCCCCGCTTTACGTTATGCGCCGGCAAGGTCGCCACGACGCGGCCCGGCAAACCCATTCCCAAGGACCAGGCCTACCGCGCCTCGGCCCCCGCATGAACAACCGCTCCCGTCTAACTCCCGGCGCGCTGCGCGACGCGCCTGCCCTAATCGAGTCGGTCTTTCCCGTCCAGAAGGTCTCGTTCGAGGCACAGGAGGAGCGCACGGCGGTCCAGAGTCAAACCTTGACCGGGCTGGGCTCGTACTGGAAAGGTCGCAAGCCCTTGATCCTGGTGCGCGCTATTGTGCTTGGCACGCTGCTCCCTGCTACCGCTGACGCGGAAGCCGATCTGGACGTTTTCGAACGGCTGATGGCGTTCGACGAGGAAAGCTTGGCGCGTCGTGCGCTTGCGGCCAATGCTTTCTCGGTCTCGACCCTGCAGGATCTGATACCGATTGCTGATCCGGAGCGCTATTTTGGCGGACGAGGCTGGCGACGGGACATCGCCGACGACGAGAAGCTCACGTTGTATCGCAGGGCACTGGCGACACTTGGCAGCTATGAAGCAAAGTCAAGCCTGTGCAAGAGGCCCGAAGAGGTGGATCAAGCATGGCTGTATGCGCCCGTCTGGCCCGTCGTGAATCGACACTTCGAGCACTTGGGTGTGCACGCAAGCTCGATTTCCGACCTGGTAGAGCAACTCGGCGTACTTCGCTTCGGACACCGAGCCCGCGTGGGCGATACGTTCTGCGGCGGCGGCTCCATACCTTTCGAGGCCGCGCGCATTGGCTGTGATGCCTACGCCTCTGATCTCAACCCGATCGCTTGCATGCTGTCATGGGGTTCCGCTTCCATCATCGGCGCACCGAAGGCACAAAGGGAGCGAATCACGCAGGCTCAATCCGAGCTCGTGCGTCGTGTAGACCAACGCATCGCGGAACTGGGAATCGAGCACGACAGCAACGGTAATCGCGCGAAGGCCTACCTGTGGTGCCTGGAGGCAGTCTGCCCGGAGACCGGATGGCGCGTTCCTCTTTCGTCCAGCTGGATAGTTTCGAAGACGCGCAACGCGATCGCACGTCTACGTCCTGATCCAAAGCTCAAGCGGTTCGACATCGAAGTTGTGTCCGGCGTGTCGCAAGCGGAGATGGCGGCCGCAGAACGGGGAACGGTGCAGGATGGTGAGATGGTGTACACGCTGGATGGACGCACCTACCGAACTCCCATCAGGACGCTCCGGGGCGATTACCGTTCACCCGAGGGGCTGGCTTTGAATCGCCTACGTCGGTGGGCGAGGGATGACTTCAAGCCTCTTCCCGAGGACATTTTTCAAGAACGCCTCTATGCGATCCAATGGATCACGCGGGAAACGCTAGCTTCCGGTCGCCAAGACACGTACTTCGCCTCGCCAACGCAGGAGGATCTGGAACGTGAGCGCAAGATCGACGCCATTGTCTCGGAGAACTTGTGGCGATGGCAGAAGGAGGGCCTCGTTCCGGATATGGCGATCGAGCCGGGAGAAAAGACAGACGAACCGATCCGAACGCGAGGATGGACACACTGGCATCACATGTTCTCACCGCGGCAGCTTCTCGTGGCGGCCCTAGTGTCCGAAGAGGCCCGGGCCGCTCCGCCCGAACTACAACCTGCCCTCTGTCTGTCACTGGCGAAGATGCTGGACTGGTCCAGCAAGCTGTGCCGCTACGGTACCGGAGCCGCACGCGAGTCCATCACCCAAACGTTCTACAACCAAGCGTACAACACTAACTACTTTTATGGCGTGCGTTCGTTCGTCACTGGTCAAAGCTATTTGTACCTGACGGACGCATCTACCGAGATCGCCGGAAGCCTGACGGTTCAGAACATCGAAGCCTCTGAAGTACAACGCGACTCCGAAATCTGGATCACGGACCCGCCATACGCGGACGCGGTCAACTACCACGAGATTGCCGAGTTCTTCATCGCCTGGCTTAGGAAACAACCGCCGGCGCCCTTTGATGACTGGGTGTGGGATTCCCGTCGAGCGCTGGCGGTGAAGGGAGCCGGCGATGATTTTCGGCGAGGAATGGTTCGGGCCTACTCCGCTATGGCCACGCACATGCCCGACAACGGCATGCAGTGCGTGATGTTCACGCACCAGGATACCGGCGTGTGGAGCGATCTTGTCGGCATCTTTTGGGCCGCAGGCCTTCAGGTGGTGGCGGCCTGGTACATCGCCACTGAGACGACGTCCGAACTGAAAAAGGGGGGCTACGTGCAGGGCACGGTGACGCTCATGCTGCGAAAGCGCCCGGCAGGTGAGCGACCCGCGTTCAAGCAGCGTTTGCTGCCCGCCGTGCGGCAGGAAGTGGACCGGCAGATCAAGACCATGATGCACCTGAACACCGCAGTCAAAGAGCACCATGGTGAACCCGTGTTTAATGACTCCGACCTGCAAATGGCTGGCTACGCCGCGGCGCTGAAGGTGCTGACCGGCTACACCCACATCGGTGGCGAAGACGTCACCAGCTTCGCGCTGCGCCCTCGGGTGAAGGGCGAGGTCACGGTGGTGGACGAGATCGTGCAGCAGGCGGCCGAAGCCGCCAGCAACCTGCTGGTCCCCGAGGGCCTATCCACCGACACCTGGGGCAAGCTGTCTGGCATCGAGCGCTTCGTGCTTCGCATGTTTGACATGGAGACCACTGGCGCCCGTAAGCTGGACAACTACCAGAACTTCGCCAAGGCCTTCCGTGTTCAGGACTACGCCCGCGTGATGGCCAGCATGGCACCCAACGAGGCCCGGCTGAAACAGGTGACCGAGTTCGCCTCGCGCGATCTGACCGACAGCACCGAGCTCGGTGCCACGCGCCTTGGGCGGCTGATCATCGCGCTTCAGCAGATGCGCGCCGACGTGGAGCCGCAGACCATCATCAGCCAGCTGCAGTCGGAGATGCCGGACTTCCTGGAGGCTCGCCCGCTCCTGATCGACCTGCTTGCCTTCGTCGAACGCAAGTCATCGGAGGCCGACGTGCGCACGGCGGCCGAGGTGCTGGGCGCGCGGCTGAAGAACCAGCGATTCGGGACCTGAGAACGACTGCGCCATGTCGATCCGGCGGTTCTCCTCACGCACGCACCGGCTGGACACCAGCTTCCTGCTAGAGCTCCTGAAGGGTGCACGTAGCTATCGGCGCATCGCGGGCTACTTCACCAGTTCGCTGTTCGAGGTGGCGCACGAACTGTTGGAAGGCATCCACGACGTTCGCATCGTCTGCAACGTCGACATCCACCCCGACGACCTGAAGGTGGCGCAGCTGCGCGAGGCGCGCATGATAGGCCGCTGGAACGAGAAGGCGATCGAGGCCGAGGCACTACTGAACCGGGACCGCTACCGCCGGCTGGATGCCTTTCTGCAGCGACACGGCCAGGCCGTGCGAGTCGCGCCGGACAGCGTTTGCGGCTTTCTGCACGGCAAGGCTGGCGTCATCGAGCTGGCGGACGGGCGCAAGCTGGGCTTCATCGGCTCGATGAATGAAACCCTCAGCGGCTGGCAGCGTCACTACGAGATCCTCTGGGAGGACGAATCGCCCGAAGGCGTGGCCTGGATCGAGAGCGAGTTCGACTTCCTGTGGAACGCCGCGCGCCCACTGCCGGAGGCTGTCATCCGCGAGGTACACCGGCGCGGCTATCGACGCGAGGTGGTCTTCGACGAGATCGAAGACGAGGACGATGTCGCGCCGGCGGCGCTGATCGAGTCGCCGCTGTATCGTGAGGGCTTGGCGCTGCAGCCGTGGCAGCAAGGCTTTGTCACAGAGTGCCTGCGCCACCATCAGATGCACCGTGTGGTGCGCCTGCTGCTGGCCGACGAGGTGGGTCTCGGCAAGACGCTTTCGTTGGGCACCGCGGCCCTGACTCTCTGCCTGCTCGCCGACCGCGAGCAACAAGCCCGGCGGCCCGTGGTGATCTTCGCCCCGGCGACGCTGTGTGAGCAGTGGCAGACCGAGATGCTGGACAAGTTGGGCATCCCCTGTGCGCGCTGGGACACGGTGCGCAAGGTGTGGCTCGATGACCAGGAGCGCGCCATCTCGCCCGCAGGCCGCGAACACATTGCCCGTTGCCCGCTGCGCATCGGCATCGTTTCGACCGGGCTGATGATGCGGCAATCCGCCGAGAAGGAGCACCTGCTGGGTCTGCGCTTTGGCCTGGTGATCCTCGATGAGGCTCACAAAGCGCGCACACGACAAGGTTTCGGAGCCGAGGCGGGTACGCCAAACGAACTGCTGGCATTTATGCGGGAGATCGCTGCCCGGTCCGAGCACGTGCTACTGGGCACGGCGACGCCGATTCAGACCCAGCCGCAGGACCTGTGGGACTTGATCGGCATCCTCCACCAGGGTCGCGGTTACTTCGTCCTGGGCAACGACTTCGCGGGCTGGCACCGGGCAGGTGAGGTGCTTGAGATCCTGTCAGGCCGGCAGGAGGTGACCTCGGCCGAGCACGCTTGGGAGTTGCTGCGATCACCGCTGCCGCTAGTGGACTCCACGCGCGAGCCGCGCGCCAGGCGGCTGTTCAGCGCGATTCGGCAGGACCTCGGGCTCGTCAACGGCGAGACTCAGACCGCCAAGTCCGTGGCCGACCTGAGTGAAGACACCCGCGAGATCCTCGAATACGAGCTGCAGCGGGAGTTGTCCGGCGCCACCTTTTTCCAGCGCGAGAACCCCCTGGTGCGACACGTCGTCCTGCGCAGGCGTGTGAGCCTGGAAGAAGCCGGCCTACTGGCCCGAGTTGGCGTGGACGTGCATCCCGATCGGCAGCTGGTTCGTGAGCCGCAGGCCTTCGATTCCCTATTCGAAGCCAAGGCCCTGCGCACCGGCGAGGACTTCCGCGAGGCTTACAGAGAAGCGCGAGCTTTCGGCAAGGCGCTCAGCGCGCGTGGCAACGGCGGCGGGGGGTTCATGAAAAACTTGGTGGAGCAACGCATTTGCTCCTCCATTCACGCCGGCTTAAACACTGTACGAGCGCTGCTGGAGGGGGAGACACTGCGGGAGGAGGAAGACGAGGGCGACGCGGTGGTGGCCGTTGAAAGCGGCGACGAGCGCGAGGTCTTGGAACGGCTGCTGAATCGGCTGGAGAAGATCGATTCCGATCCCAAGTTGGCAGCCCTGCTGTACTACCTGAATCGCGAAAAATGGTTGGAGCTGGGCGTGATCATCTTCAGCCAGTACTACGACACCGCGCGATGGGTGGCGGAACAACTGGCGCAGCGCTACCCCGAAGAAGCAATCGGGCTCTATGCGGGTGCGGGCCGCAGCCGGCTATACCAACGTGGCGAAAGCGTCGCGTGCGAGCGCGAGACGCTCAAGAAGATGGTTGCCGAGCACCAGATCCGGATCATGGTGGCCACCGACGCGGCGTGCGAGGGCTTGAACCTGCAGACCTTGGGTACGTTGGTGAACGTCGACTTGCCGTGGAACCCAACGCGGCTGGAGCAGCGGATTGGTCGTATCAAGCGCTTCGGGCAGAAGCGTGACACCGTGGACATGCTCAACCTCGTCAACGAGCAGACCGTCGACGAGAAGATCTACGACCGCCTCTCGGACCGCATGCGGGACCGCTACGACCTGTTTGGGTCGATCCCGGACACGATCAAGGACGAGTGGATCGACGACCTCGAGGCGCTGGGGCAGAAGATGGACGAGTACATCCACGCGCAACGCGAAGCCACCGGCTTCGATCTTCGCTACACCGCGACGATGGCGCCGCCCGACAAGGACTGGCGAGACTGCACGGCTGTGCTGTCGCGGCGCGATTTCGCCGTGCTGATGACAACCTCGTGGTCGGGGTAACGATCAGGAGTCGGTCGTTCCGCCAGTGCCAAGAAGCGCCTGGGAAGACAGGACTTCGTCCTGAATGCTCTCGGGCCGTTCGTGCTTCTCGTCCAAGAAATTCATGGTCGGAAGCATCGCTTGACCCCACATCATCCGATGTGTGAGGTTGCTAATCTGCTCACGAATGAGGCCGTATAGGAGCGTGAGTCCAAACTGGAGAGCAATATCGTCATTGGTGGTGTTCTTTACCTCACGAGACGGAAGCACTGCAATCACTCCGGCGTAGACCACCTCAAACCTGTAAGGCCCCACATCACTGCCATCGGTGGGAGTCCTGAGCCCAAGCTGCACGACGTAAGTGGACTCCTCAAGACCTGGGTACGGAGGTTCTCCCTCCCAATACTCAGGGAACTTCTCGCAGTTTCGGGCAGTCTCGAGCGTGATCTTGTCGTATTCGAAAGGATTCGAATACTGGCCTCTCTCAAACCGGTCACCCTGAAGCGGCTCGATCTCGAGCTTCAGGAGAGTCGATTGAACGAGCTGAATGGGGCTTCTTTTCATGCAACCTTCAATGTGAAAACGTCGCGCTCGTACCGGAGACCACCCACTGGCGGATTCGGCGCCGGCGCAGGAGCGTGCGCGGCGTGCTTCTTGGGCCTGTACATGGGAGCGACGCCAGTCACGCTTCCATTGCCGGCATGCCACTCAGCGAGTTCAGGGCATCCAGGCAGCGTCGCTCCCTGCAGGTGAGCTAGGTATTCCATAACGCCAGAAACATTCGCCGCGCATTGCAGCAACAGCGCGGAGGGGCCACTAGGCAGTTGGCCACTTTCCCACTTGCCAAACGCACTTTCGCCGGCGCCAAACAGTGCCGAGGCTGCGCGCTGAGAGAGGTGCCAGCGGTCCCGCAACGCGCGAAGCTGCCCGACCACGATGGCTTCCGGAGTCCTTGCCAACGCACTTTCGAAAAGTGCGTGGTTATGCTCCATCTGGGTCTCAGTCACATATTCTTCGCCGCACTCGGGGCACACAGTCTTACTCAGGCCGCTCAAGGAGACGCGCTTTCGCCCGGCGCTCATCACGTCGTCGTACGAGACTTCCTTTACCCCGGCGAAGTCGCAAAACTGGCACCTGGTATTCATCGCTCACTCCTTGTACTCGCCCTCAGGATGGGCGGAGAAAAATGCTAAGTTGGTGAAGGCCGGACCAATAAACCCGAACTTGGCATACACCCAAGGTAGCAGGTACGGGTTCTCTTCCCCCTTTGCTTTGCTGAACCCCATCAGGTACACGTCACAGGCATGCGGGGTATTCCCTTTCGGCGCATAGCACCACTCCGAGCGCACGTACCGACTTCGGCTGAGTGCCTTGAGGAACAGCCTCGGCTCTTTTGCTCCCCAAGCCAGCTTCTCGAACATCTCTTTTTGAGCTTTCGGTGTAGCGATGACCGGCAGCGTGCCCGCTGCAAGAGCCGCTTGGATCGCTGCAAGGTCCCATACAGCGGCAAACTGCCGCGGCCCGTAGTAGATCTTGCGTTCCCCATCGGAGAGCTCCCGGAGGTCTTCAGTCGGCGTCGCTGGAGTCCATACCCTGTAGTTCATTGGATGTTGCTACCTTAAAGGTATTTTCAACCCCTGCCAAGGGTGAGGACTCTACCAGAACGCCAGCGATCGACCTTACCTGTTGAAGGAAACGACCTACGGAACGGCGGGCGGGGAGCCGTACGTCGGGAGAGTCAGGCACTTGGAAACATTGTAGCAACGTTGCTGCATAATTGCAGAATCTAATTTCTGGAGCGACGCATGGCTCACCCTGATGGTATTTCCCCGCTGGAACTTGGCCGTCACCTGACGCACGTACGGGAACGCGCGGGGATGAAGCAGGCAGAGCTGGCTCGGCGGGTCACGTGGAGCCAGGCAGTGCTCTCCCGAGTGGAGGCGGGCGAGCGCACGATCGCCCCGGACGAGTTGAGGCAGTTGCTCGAAAGCATTGCCAGCCCTGAAGCGGAGCGGCTGAAGGAAGCCGTCCAACGTGAGTGGCGGGTGCTGCCGAGACCGTCACTTGACCATCCTGACCAGGATTTGCTGTGGTCCGCCGAACAGGTGGCGCAAGACCTGACCGAGTTGCGGGAGCGGCCGGACGTCCGGCAAGCGTTCGACCGCCGTCTCGCTGCCTACCTGGACGAGCTTGCCTCGGCAGCGGGTCTGTTGCTGAAGCGTGAGCACCATGTTGCGTTCGTCGGAAGCATCGGGATCGGAAAATCGACGGCGATCTGTCGCCTCACCGGGCTAGAGGTCGCGGCCCCAGATTCGCCGCAGCCAGCGCCGGTACTAGAAGCCGGCGCTGGCGGCATCACGATCTGTGAGGTCCATCTCCGCACCGGGCCTGAGTACGGACTGCTGATCGAGCCGCGCAGCGACGAAGAAATCCGTGCCGACGTCACCGACTTTGCGGAGTACGTTCGAGGCGCCGACGGGGCTGGGACCGAGCGCGACGGAGAGGAGGAGCTTCAGGGAATCTCCAAGGAAGTTGAGCGGGCCATCCGTAACTTGTCTGGCCTAAAGATCAAGCGGGAAAAGGGACCTGACGGCAAGACTTCTCGCCGTGACGAAGCGAGGGAGCTCTCGCGGAAGTTCACTAGCACCCGAGAGCTGGTTGTGGAGATCCTGTCTTTGATGGAGCTTCCCCGCCGAGACCGGCGTGACGTCTGGTACGACGCGAGCACCGGCAAGCAACCACTCGAATGGCTGAAGGACACTTTTGAGAAGGTGAATAACGGCAGGCACCCGGAATTCACGCTGCCGAGGCGCGTCGAGGTTGTCGTGCCTACCACTCTCCTCCCGACCGACGATCTGTCCGTCCGATTTATCGATACCAAGGGCATCGATCGGACCGCGGCGCGTGCTGACCTCGAAAGCCTCCTCGATGATCCTCACACCCTCAGCGTCCTCTGCTCTGGGTTCAACAACGCGCCTGCCGCTGAGGCAAAGCTCCTTCTCGAGCGTGCGCGTGAAGCCGGAGTCCGGGGGCTGCTGGAGAAGGCGACGTTGCTTGTTTTGCCACGCCCCTCAGAAGCGCTAGCTGTCAAGGATGAATCGGGGCAAAAGGTCGAAGCCGTGGAGGAGGGCTACGAGCTGAAGCACGAGCAGATCGCCATGAATCTACAGCCCGCCGGACTTGGCGAGCTGGCTGTCGGCTTTTTCAACGCGTATCAGGACGACCCGGCGGCCCTCGGGGCATTTCTGTCAGGGCGCGTGTTGGCAGCGCGAACTGCTTTCCGTGGACAGGTGCTGGAGATCGTCAACAACGCCAAGGCTTTGCTGCTTAATTTTGAGAAGGAGCAGGCGCAGGCAGTCATCCGGCAGGCCGCTTCACAGTTACAGGCTTGGATCCGACGCAATGGCAAGCCAAAGCGAGTCAGCGGGCACGTGCAGGACAGCCTGCTCGAGCAAATGACCCGCGCGTACGCAGCGACGATTCGTGCTTCGGTGAATCGGGAGGGCGAGTGGCACAACCTAAACTACGCGCATCACTTGGGATACGGCGCTAGGCGCATGGCTGCGATGTCTCTGGGCGGTGCGGTGCAAGGGTTCAGTGAGGTTTGCCAGACGATGGCCGCTACTCCCGAACTCGAAGAGGCAGGAGAGCTACTTGCACAGGCGGATCGCCTGTTGCAGGCAGCGTACGAGGATCTCCTACTGAAGGTGCAGCTCATGGGGCAGACCGCGTTCCGCGACGAGATGAAGGTGGACAAGGCGTTCTGGAGCGCGTGTCAGAGTGAGTGGGGGCAGGGCAGCGGGTACAAGGACCGTGTTGCCACGCACAGCCGCGAGTGGTTTGAGCAGGATGAGCACTTGGACCTCGAGGGTGAACTGCTCGAAATGATCCAGCGGGAATGGAGCGGCGCTCTTGCGCGCGTTGAGGCGCTTCTGGGCTCCGACGAGTAACGTGCCACGGGGCGGCGGTTTCGGCTGCTGTGAAGCTAGGTGGAGAGTTGAGCGGCGCGGTTGGTATTCGCGTGGGTATTTTGGCCCGTAAGGTGAAAAAGGTCTTGATTTATAAGCGCGCGTGAATCCCTCCTGCTCCGCCAGCCACTCAAGCAAGACAAGGGCCTTCGGGCCCTTCGTCGTTTCTACCCCTCCCCCCCGCCCCCCATCACGCTACGGTGTCTGCAGCTACCAGGCGCGCGCGGGGCGCGCCGCGTGCCCGTCCGGCTGCCGCAGGCTTCTTGGCTGAGGTCCCGGTGAGCTTTCACCTGGCTCAGCAGCCGCTGGGATCCTATGCCGCGGCTCCAGGAGCCCCGCGAATTTCAGCCCTGCCTCCGCCCGCGCACCCTCGAATCCTTCCGCTTGCGACCATGTTCGGGTGACAGGTAGTCCTGGAGCAGCGGCTGAGTTCCCCTTCGACCCCGTAGCCAGGTGATCTTCGCTTCCAGATAGGCAGACATCGCCTGCAACTCCCGTTCCCGTTCGCGAAGGCGATCACGCTGCCCGGCAAGGAGGCCAATGGTCTTCTCCGGCGTCAGCTTTCCGCAGCGATGGTCCTCGAGAAAGGTGCCTATGTCAGTCAACGACATCCCCAGGGCCTGACCCAGATGGATGGTCTGGGCGGCGAAGACATCTTCGTCCGCGAACTGTTGATAGGGGTTGCTGCCGCCCTTGGCGCCGACCTTTGGGCGCAGCAGACCCCGTCGAACGTAGAAGCGAACCGTGTCCACGCTCAGCGCAGTCGTGCGTGCGAATTCAGAGATCAGCATGGTTCACGGTGTGAGTGGAGATGGCGGTTGGATGAGTCCAATCGATCGGGGCATCGGCTTCGCCCACGGATCGCAAGTCCGCAGTCGCAGCTACGGCCAGTCTGCCACGAGCGGGCGCGGCTGTCTTCTGCGTCCAGGCACGCCCGGCGCGGCGCGGATCAGATCGCCTGCACGGACCACGCTGCGCGCCAGCGCAGGCCTTGACCCTGGACTGCACTCCAGACTTAGTCTTCGTGATCCGGGCGCCGGCGAAGCCCGTCGTCCGTTCTCGGGATAGAGGATGGGGTCCGCAGCCACCATGGGGTCCGCCACCCCCGAAAGGACGCAGATGATGAAGAGAAGAGATTTCGGCTTGGGCGCGTGCGTGCTCGGCGTTGTCGGTGCTGCAAGCAGTCAATCGGGTCAAGCTGCAGGCAGGCAAATGGCGGAGACGGCCAAGAGCAGTATCGAAACGGTCAGCGCGTACTTCCGAGCCTTGGAGCTTCGCGACAAGGACGCTCTCGTGCCCTTGCTCTCCAGCGACGTCGTGGAAGTCATTCCATTCTCGATCGCTGGTGGCTCTGCACCATTTGCCGAGTTCAAGGGAAGAGAGGCTGTGCTCGGATACGTCTCCCGGATCTTCGAGAACTTCAGCCGCACCGTGCTGGTGGACAAGTCGTTCCACGCGACAGAAGACGGCCGGGTCGTGTTCGTGGAGGCCAAGGGTGATCTTGTCAGCGCCAGGACGTCGGCGCCCTACCGCAACGTGTATGTCTTCAAGTTCGAACTCGAGGGCGGCAAGATCGTCCACATCACCGAGTACGCGAATCCCGTCACCTTCGCAAAGGCGATGGGCATGCCTGTGGGTTGACGTTCGTCGGCGGAGGCGTGCGCGCCAAACTTGCGACTGAGAGCGGTCATCGGCCCCGCGTCGGTTCCGCATCGGCGCTGGCAGTCCTTTCCGGGGCGACCCCGAAGCGCCCCTTTCTCTGCCTCGCCAAACCAGGTGGCAAGCGCGTCTCGCAGACTGAAGTCTCCCGCTCACCCGCCCACGCCACATGGCCGTCCGGACGCACGGGACGCAAGGGGGCGCTGGAACCTGTGTCCGGTCCGCGAGCTCCCAGGGGCCTTCATGGTGGGCGCGGACCACTCGGACCCGCGCAACAGAAGGGGTGAAGTCTGCGTCCGCCGTTGCCTGGATCAGGAGCACTGGACGCGCGTCGTGGAGCAAGGAGGAAAACCGCGTCGGACCGGCCGGGGTCTCGAGGTCGATGTCGGGCATGCGATGCCCCACCAGAGGGTGGCCGTCCCCGAGGTCGTAGCGCACACCCAGTCCGGATTGCAGGTTCGCGAGATGCTTGCGGGCGCCGTCCACACCGACGTGGACCGAGGAAACGCAACGCTCGACATGAAACCCGCGGAAGCACAGCGGCATATTGCCGCCGCGCGGAGGACGCCACTCACGATCGAGGAGGGATTGGCGCTCCTGCTTCAGTACCCCGAGTTCCTGCAGCCGAACAGATGCTTCATGAGCCTGGGTTCCCGGGGCGGCGACAAGCGCGTTCCGGCGTTCTGGCTCAGCGGAGGGCAGCCGAAGCTTGGCTGGTGCTGGGAGGGCAATCCCCATTCATGGTTGGGCTTCGCATCCTGCGCAGGTCGTTCCGAGGGTGTGGAGCTCGGTCAACTTGGTGGATCTGAGTAGCTCATTCCGAGCTGAGCCTCTCCAGGGGTCTTAGCTCCAGCGGCGATCGGCAGCAATGGCCAGACCAAGCGCGGCCCGTTCCCGCACATCCTTCTTCTTCTCCAGCCCAGCAGCGGGCGCGCCGCCGCTGAGTGCCCGCTTGTACACGCCTTGCAGGATCGAGGCGCTCTTGAACAGCTGAAGCGCCATGTAGAAGTTCCAGTGCGCCACCTCGCCGATGCCCGCCTGGCGCGCATAGGCGTGGATGAACGCCTCCTGCGTCGGCACGCCGAGGGCCACGTGGTCGGCGCCGCCGAAGCCCACCGGGGGCTCGTGCAGATAGTAGCAAAGGCAGGTGTACGCCACGTCGCTGATCGGGTCGCCCAGGGTGCTGAGTTCCCAATCCAGCGCCGCAACGATGCGTGGTTCGTTGGGGTGCAGCAGCAGGTTGTTGGTGCGGTAGTCACCGTGCACGACGGTCGTACGCGTTTGCGCGGGCACGTTTTGCTCCAGCCAGCTGCCCAGTGCCTCCATGTCCGGCAGGTCGTCGTTCTGCGCGGCGCGGTACTGCCGTTGCCAGAGCTCCACCTGTCGCTTCAGGTAGCCCTCGTGCTTGCCGAAGTCGGCCAGCCCCACCGCGCGCCAGTCGACGGCATGCAGGCGCGCGAGTACGGAGATGAGGTCGCCGTAGACCGCCTTGCGCTCGTCGACGGAGAGGCCGGGTAGCACCGGATTGGGATAGAGCCGGCCCGCTACACGGTCCATCACGAAGAAGCTCTGCCCCAGCACCGCGGGGTCCTCGCACAGCACGCGCGCCCGCGGCACCGGCACGTTGGTGGACCGCAGCGCCCGCAGCACGCGGAATTCGCGGTCGACGCGATGCGCCGAGGGCAGCAACTCGCCGGCGGGACGCTTGCGCAGCACGTAGTCGCGCATGCCGCCGTCGCGGTCGCGGGCACACAGCGCATAGGTCGGATTCGAGAAGCCGCCGGGGAACTGGCGGACTTCCAGATCGCCGGCGAATTCGGGCAGGTGCTCGGCCAGGAAGCGGGCGAGAGCGGCTTCGTCCAGCCGGTGCTGCGGCAGGACGGCGAGGGGCTCCGGGGACATGGCAGCACTCTAGATAGCGGCCGCCCCGCGGGCATCGTCGATTGCGACGAAGCCTTGCCCACCGCCCGCGTGCACACTGCCGCCATGAACGTCCTGAAGCTCGAACGTCGTGGCGCCACCGCGGTGCTGACCCTCAACCGCCCCGACCAGCGCAATGCCCTGGACCCGGCCCTGCGCGACGCCATGGCCGAGGCCGTGGCCGAGGTTCGCGACGACGCCACCGTGCGCGCCGTCGTGCTCACCGGCGCCGGCGGCCACTTCTGCGCCGGTGGCGACGTCAAGGCGATGGCGCCCGCTGGCGGCAACGGGGACCCGGTGTTCGGCGGCCGCGAGCGCCTGCAGCGCCTGCACCGCTGGTTCGACGAACTGGTGGACCTGGAAAAGCCCGTGATCGCGGCGGTGGATGGCGTGGCCTTCGGCGCCGGCCTGTCGCTGGCGCTGGCGGCGGACTTCGTGTTCGCGTCGCCGCGGGCGCGCTTTTGCAGCGTCTTCGCGCGGCTGGGCTTCGTGCCGGATGCGGGCGGCATGTACCTGCTGCCGCGCGCGATCGGCCTGGCGCGCGCCAAGGACATGGTGTTCAGCGCCCGCGTGGTGGAGGCGCCCGAGGCGCTGGCCATCGGCCTGGTGCAGCGCGTGGTGGAAGGCGACGTGCTGGCCGAGGCCCTGGCCCATGCCGAACGCTTCCACAGCGCGCCGACTTCGGCCATCGGCATCGCCAAGAACATCATGAACCACGCCTTCGAATCGGACCGCGGCGAGGCCTACGCGCAGGAAGCGCTGGCGCAGGCGCTGTGCATGCAAAGCGCCTTCCACCGCGACGCGGTCCAGCGCTTTCGCGACAAGCAGCCGGCCTTGTACCAGTGGGACGAAGGGCGGGGGTAGTTCCGTTCGCGTCGGGGGAAATGCGGGCAGCCGGACGCAGAGGACGCGAAGGGTACGCAGAGGACGCGAAAGGAAGTCCTTTTGTGGATGAGGGCGCTGTCGCCGCGACTCGACCTCTCCTTCATTTCGCTTTCTCTTTTGCGATCTCTGCGTATCTTTCGCATCCTCTGCGTCCGGCTGTTCTGCCCTCATCCCCGACCCGCGCGAGAATTCGTCGCTCCCGACGATGCCCGCCGCGCCACGCCGCGGAATCATGCCAGGCATGGACTTCGACATTCCTGCCGACCTGCGCGACACGCTGAAGACGCTCGATGCGTTCATCGCGGCGGAGATCCGGCCGCTCGAGCGCGCCCATCCGCAGTTCTTCGACCACCGGCGCGAGCATGCCCGCACCGACTGGGACCGCGATGGCCTGCCGCGCAAGGAGTGGGAGGAGCTGCTGGGCGAGATGCGCCGGCGCGCCGACCGCGCCGGGTTCTTCCGCTATGCGCTGCCGAAGAAGTACGGCGGCCGCGACGGCAGCAACCTGGCCGTCACCGTCATCCGGGAACACCTCGCCTCGCTGGGACTGGGCCTGCACGCGGACCTGCAAAGCGAGACTTCGGTGGTGGGCAGCTTCACGATGGTCCAGGTCTTCGACAGCTTCGGTACCGAGGAGCAGAAGGCGCAGTACATCGAGGGCATGATCACCGGCGAGCGCCGCATCGCCTTCGGCCTCACCGAGCCGGACCACGGCAGCGACGCCACCTGGCTGGAGACGACCGCGGTGCGCGATGGCGAACACTGGGTCCTCAACGGCGCCAAGCGCTTCAACAGCGCCGTGCACACGGCGCATGCCAACCTCGTGTTCGCGCGCACCTCCGGGCAGCCCGGCGACGCCGAGGGCATCAGCGCCTTCCTCGTGCCCATGGACACGCCCGGCATGAAGGTGGAGTACTACCACTGGACCTTCAACATGCCCACCGACCACGCGGAGGTGTCGCTCAAGGACGTGCGCGTCCCCGCTTCCGCCCTGGTCGGCAAGCTGGGCGGCGGCCTGGCCGCGTTGCCGCGCCGTGCGGTCGCCCTCCATTGGACGGTCGGCTGCGCAATTCGCCCGCTTGCGCCAGCCGTCCACCCCATCGCGATCCGCGCCGTGACGCTCGCTGCCAGTACACCGCCGCCACATGTCCAGGCCCTCATCGAGCGCCTGCGGGGACTGGACTGGTCGTCAGACCAGGCGGTGCCCACCGTCGACGTGAAGGATCTCGCCGGTCGCATAGCCATTGGACAGCAGGAATAGCAGCGCTTGCGCGATGTCGTCCGGCAGTCCGATGCGACCGACTGGCAGCGCCCGCGCCATCGAGGCGAGCAGCTGCTCCGATTCGCCACTGGCCACGTGTTCCCAGATGGACGTGCGCACCCATCCGGGCGACACGGCGTTCACCCGGATGGGCGCAAGTTCGACGGCCAGCGCGCGCACGGTTCCTTCGAGCGCGGCGTTGATCGCGGCCACGGCGACGCCACGGGGCCGTGGGCGATAGGCCGCGATTCCCGAAACGAAGGCCATGCTGCCGCCGGTGCGCAGCCGGGGATACGCGTGCTTGGCCAGCAGGATGGGGGCGAGCACTTTGGAAGCGACCGCGCGCTGCAGTGCGTCGGTTTCCAACTGCGGCAGCAGTGTGTAGGCCCCCCGGATATCCGCCACGGTGCACGCCAGATGGTCGAAGTCGCCGATGGATTCGAACATGGCCTGGACTTGCGCTTCTTCGGTGGCGTCGCACGCCTGCACGGTCACCGCAGGGGCTGCTTGAAGCTGCTGTTGCGCTGACGCCAGCCTGCGGCGATCGCGCCCCGCGATGACCACTTCGGCACCGAGGGCGACCAGCCGCTGCGCCAGCGCGAAGCCCATTCCGGACCCACCGCCGACCACGACGACTTTCCGGCCTTTCAGAACATCTTCCATGCTGCGTTCCGATGGTTGCGATGTCCCATGGTGGCCTTGCGATCGGCGCTTGGACAGCGGGAATTGCCGATCGGTGCATCGGGCAATCCGATGAAGGCACGAGGGCAGGGCGGGCGGCAAGGCTCAACGGGAAAGGCCACCAGGGCACGCGGCCCCGCGCGCCGTCGGCAGCCGCAACGCGGCCACCGGTCATAGCGCCCGAATGGCTTCTTCCAGCAACTCCGTCATCGCCTGCACCCGCATCGGCGTGCGCACGCGGAAGGGGTGCAGCAGGTGGACGACCTGCACCGGGCCGGTCCATTGCGGCAGCAGGCGCACGAGCGCGCCCTTTTCCAGCGCCTCACGCACCATCCAGCGTGGCTGGAAGGCGATGCCGGCGCCGTCGCGGACCGCGTCGCGCAGGGCCACGGCGCTGTTGATGCGGTAGCGGGCCGTCACCTCGACGTGGACCGCGCCGCGGGGGCCGGTGAGGGTGACGCCGTCGTCGGCGCCCACCGGGTAGCGCAGGAACGCATGGCGCGCCAGGTCTTCGATCCGCCGTGGCCGCCCGTGGCGCTCCACGTAGGCCGGTGAGGCCACGATGTAGCGCGGCCACCGCGCCAGTTCGCGTGCGACCAGGTCCGGCGGCGGATTGCCGCCGATGCGGATCGCCAGGTCGAACCGCTCCTCGACCGGGTCGACGTAGCGGTCTTCCAGGATCAGGTCCACCGCCAGTTCCGGGTACTGCTTCAGGGCCTGCAGCACGACGCCGTTGAGATGCTGTTCGCCCAGCGCCTGCGGCGCGGAGATCCGGACCCGGCCGCGCGGCTGCTGCGCGCGCGCCTCCAGCGCCAAGACGGCGTCGTCGTATTCCTCGAGCACGCGGCGCGCGCTTTCGAGGAAGCGCGCGCCTTCGTCGGTGAGCTGCACGCGCGCCGGGCCGCGTTCGAGCAAGCGCACACGCAGGCTGGCTTCCAGTGCGGCGATCAGCTTGCTGACGGTGGGTTGGGTGGTCGACAGCGAACGGGCGGCGGCGGAAAGGCTGCCGAGGTCGGCCACGCGGGTGAAGGCCTGCATTGCGCGGAGTCGGTCCATGGGTATTCCGAGGGCGAATGGCCGGTCTTCCATTCTGCCGACTTCCCATCCGATGCGGAATGACCAACCATGGCTTTCATGAACCTCCTCCTCACCACCACCCTGGCAGCATCGATCGCACTGGCCCCCACGCTGGGCCGCGCCGCCGAACCCCATTTGCTCCAGTGGCACACGACCTGGACCGCGCCGGCGCAGCCGGTGTGGGCCGACGACTTCGTCCTGCCGCTGGGCATGCCCAACCCGATGGAGAACGCGACCCTGCGCCAGTGGCTTCGCGCCAGCGTCGGCGGCCAGCGCTTTCGGGTGGTCGTCAGCAACGAATACGGACGCACCCCGCTGCGGATCGGCCGCGCGGCGGTGTCCGCCGAAGACGGCGCGGCGACGCCCCTGCGTTTTGGCGGTGCCGCTGGCGCGGTGGTGGCGCCGGGCGGCGTGCTCGCGAGCGATCCTGTCGATCGGCCCATCGCATCCGGCACGCGCCTGCAGGTCGACCTGTTCCTGCCGGGACGGACCTCGCCGGCCGGATTCCACTGGGACGCGCGCGAGCATGTCCTGCTCGCACCCGGGGACACCGTGGGGCGCCCCATGGAGGCGACGGCGCCTCCCATGACCGCGCGCGCCTTCATCACGGAGCTGCAGGTGGAAGCCCGGCGCGAACCAGCGGCCATCGTGGCGCTGGGCGATTCCCTCACCGACGGCAACGGCGCGACGCCTGGCGCCGACCAGCGCTGGCCCGACCACCTGTCACGGCGCCTGGCGCCGCTGGGCGTGGCCGTGCTCAACGCGGGCATCTCGGGCAACAGGCTGCTGCGCGATGGCATGGGCGAGGGTGCGCTTGCCCGTCTGGACCGGGATGTGCTGCGCCCCGGGGTGCGCACCGTCGTCGTGCTGCTGGGGACCAACGACATCGGCTGGCCCGGCGGACCGTTCGCGCCCGGTGAAGCGCTGCCCACGCTGCGCGCGTTGCAAGACGGCTTCCACGCGCTGGTGCGGCGTGCCCACGCGAAGGGCGTGCGCGTCGTCGCTGCGACGCTGCCGCCGTTCGAGGACGCGCTGCGCGGCACGCCGCTGGAAGGGCACTTCAGCCCCGCCAAGGAGGCCTTGCGGCAGCAGCTGAACGCGTGGATCCGCGCGTCCGGCAGCTTCGATGCCGTCGTCGACTTCGATGCCATCCTGCGGAATCCCGAGCGGCCGAGCCGGCTGCTGCCGGCGTTCGATTCGGGTGACCACCTTCACCCGGGCGATGCCGGCTACCGCGCGATGGCCGAAGGCATTCCCCTGGACATCCTGCTCACGCCGGCCAGCACGGAGGTGGCGCGATGAACGCACTGGACCAGCGGCATGGCCCGGCGGGAAGGCTGCCGGCGCCCCTGCTCGCCCTGGCGCTCGCCGCCTTCGCCATCGGAACCGCCGAATTCGTGATCGTCGGCCTGGTGCCCGAGGTGGCCGCCGACACCGGCGTGTCACTGCCGCGCGCTGGCTTGCTGGTGACCGGATACGCACTGGGCGTCGCCCTGGGAGCGCCACCCCTGGCCGTGCTGACGGCCAAGGCGCGGCCTTACCGCGCGTTGTCGCTGCTCATGCTGCTGTTCATCGCCGGCAACGCCCTGAGCGCGCTGGCGCCGGACTACGGCTGGCTGCTGGCGGGCCGGGTCGTGGCGTCGCTCACGCACGGCGCCTTCTTCGGACTGGGCGCCACGGTGGCGGCCTCGCTGGTGGCACCCAATCGCAAGTCCGCCGCGATCGCCATCATGTTCACTGGCCTGACCTTGGCCAACGTGCTGGGCGTGCCTGCAGGTGCCTGGATCGGCCACCAGTGGGGCTGGCGCGCGACGTTCTGGACGGTCACCGTCCTGGGGGTCCTGGTGCTGCTGGGGCTGCGGCTGTTCTTGCCGCGCTCCCTGCCCCGGCCCGTGTCGGGCGCAGGCGCGGGATCGCGCATCCTGCGGCGTCCGCGGCTGTGGGCGGCGCTGGGCGTCACGGCGCTTGGCTTCGGCGGCATCTTCGCCACGCTGACCTTCATCACGCCGCTGCTGCAGGCGCAGGCGGGTCTGAGCGCTGCCCAGACCAACGTCCTGCTGCTGGTGTTCGGTGTCGGACTGACCCTCGGCAACACGCTGGGCGGCTGGTCGGCGGACCGCTGGCCGCGCGCATCCATGCCGGTGATCCTGGCCACGCTCGCGGCCATCGAGGTGGTGCTGTACTTCACCAGCCGCACCGGCCTGGCGGCGGGACTCACCATCTTCCTCTGGGGCATGGCCGCTTTCGCCACCGC
This sequence comes from Pseudomonadota bacterium, assembly GCA_023436025.1. Taxonomy (GTDB): domain Bacteria; phylum Pseudomonadota; class Gammaproteobacteria; order Burkholderiales; family Burkholderiaceae_C; genus Ramlibacter. The sequence continues at coordinate 28,840 of JAEZKX010000371.1, forward strand.
GCCGGGCCTGCAGAGCAGGGTGCTGGAAGAAGCCGCGGACGCGCCGGCCCTGGCATCCACCTTGAACATCGGCGCCTTCAACCTCGGCAACGCGTTCGCGGCGTGGCTGGGCGCGCAGGCGCTGGAGTCGGGCCTGCCCTTGCGGAACCTGCCGCTGCTCTCCGCGGCCTTGGCCGTCACGGCACTGGTCCTGGCGGTGGCCGGCCACGCCACCGCCCGCGCACTGTCGCCGGCGCATCGTTGAGGAACTCAGTTCCAGTTGTCGATCTTGAGGTCGCCAGGCGCGGGCCGGCCGGACCCATGCGCCGCGAAGTCGCGCAGGCTGAGGAGGAACACGGCCCACTTCATGCTGCAGTGGGCCATGAATTCGACCCCCTCCCGCCATCCGCGGTGGCCGAACAGCAGGATGGTCATGCCGTCCTGCTCGCTGAGCGCGAAGGAGACCGTCGTGCCGACCCATTCGGGCGGGCCGTCCTTGACGCGCCAGCGCACCTGGTCGTTGGGGCTGAGTTCCAGCACCTCCATCTCGCACCGGCCCACCTCGGTTCCGGCCGGATCGCGGAAGGTGAACACGATGGCCTCGCCCACCTTGGGCGAGCCGGTGGTGTCCCGTGTCCACCAGCCGGCCAGGCCGTCGATGGTCGAAAGGGCGCGGTAGACAGACGCCGGCGGGGCCTGGACGCCGATGCGGTGGATGATGTCTGGCATGGGTTCTCCTTGGGGCGCAGTGCGGATGGACGATGCAGAGAGCACCCACCATGGACACTCACCGCCGCGCGCCGGTCGACTGCGCCTGTCGTTTCCAGGGCCGGCGTACCACCGTGAATCTAGTGGCGCCAACCCCCGCGGCGTGAGTAACAAGCTTGTCGCGATTCGGCTTCGGCAGGCAGGGCAGGGCAGGACACGCCGCCTTGCGGCTCCGGCCTGGGGTCACGGCTGACGCGGGTGGGCGGCTGGGCAGCAGTCCGACTTCATGCCCGCCCGATAGCGTCCCGGCGACATGCCAAGGCGTTCCGAGAAGTGGCGGCCCATGTGCGACTGGCTCGCGTAGCCCGCGTCGGCCGCGACGGCCGCCAGCGTGCATCGGGGGTCGCGCATCAGCCTGCGTGCGAACTGCAGGCGGCGCTCGATGATGTAGGCGTGCGGCGTCATGCCGGTCGCCTGGTGGAAGCCGCGCAGGAAGCGCAGCGGCGTCTCGTCGGCCCGGGATGCCAGCGCGGCCAGGGACAGCGCCTGGCCGCCGGTGGGCAGGCCGTCCTCGATGCATTGCAGCACCTCGGCATAGCGGGCGTGCAGGCGCTTTCGCTGTAGCTGGCCCTGCTCGCCCGGCGGCGCGCACAGATGGCCGCTGTGGGAGAGCAGTTCCTGCAGATGTCCATCGAGGGTCGCGTCATCGCCACCCGCATCCGCCGCCAGCAGGGCTGCGCGCATCCGGAAGGCCCGCTCCAACAAGGCCGACTGCCCGATGTGCTGGGACCGCAACGAAGGCAGCGGCCTGTCGCCCGCGGCAGGGCGCCATCGCACGACCAGGTATTCGCCCCCGGCGTCGGATTCCGAGTAGACGTCCACGCCAGGAGGCGTGAAAGACGCGGTGCCGGCCCAGGCGTCGAAATCCGTGCGGCGGTCGGACGCGATCGCGTGCACGCCGCGCTGGCGCTCCAGCGCGATGCCAAGGGTCGCCAGGTCGCTGGCGTCGTGCGCCGCGTAGGCCGCGCCGGGAAGCAGCTCCACGGTAAAGGCGCCGACCGTGCGCCGGACCGCCGAAATTTCGTGATATCCCAGCGCGAGGGCGCCCGTCATGATGGCGCCTTGTCCAGACCGTGGAAGAGGGATGCGATGCGGACCATCGGATTGATCGGCGGCATGAGCTGGGTGTCGACGGCCGAATACTACCGGCTGATCAACCGGGCCGTGGCCGAACGGCTTGGCGGACTGCATTCGGCGCAGCTGGTGCTCTACAGCGTGGATTTCGCCCCCATTGCCGAGGCACAGCACGCAGGGCGGTGGGGCGATGCCGCATCCGTGCTGGTCGACGCGGTGCGCCGGCTGCAGTCTGCCGGCGCCGACTGCATCGTCCTGTGCTCGAACACCATGCACAAGCTCGCCGACCGCGTCGCGGCGGCCGCGACCGTTCCCTTCCTGCACATTGCAGATGCCACCGGCCAGGCCGCGCGTGAGAAGGGCCTGAGGACGGTCGGCCTGCTGGCGACCGGCTTCACCATGGAGCAGCCCTTCCTGCGCGAGCGGCTCGAGCGCGAGCACGGCCTGCAGGTGCTCGTGCCCGATGCACCTGCGCGCGCCGAGGTGCACCGGATCATCTACGAAGAACTGTGCAAGGACATCGTCACCGAGGCATCGCGGTCCCGGTACCTCGAGGTCATCCGCGGCCTCGCTGCCGCGGGTGCGCAGGCCATCGTGCTGGGCTGCACCGAGATCTCGCTACTGGTCAGGAATGGCGACACGGAGCTGCCGCTGCTGGACACGACCGCACTGCACGCGCGGGCCGCGGCAGATTTCGCGCTGGCTTCGACCATGCGGGCGGGCGCGCCATGAGGATCGCATCGTTCGACCATGCCGTGCTGACGGTGCGCGACCTGCAGCGCACGTCTGACTTCTACTGCAAGGTGCTGGGCATGCGGCATGAAGTCTTCGAAGGCCACTACCACGCGCTTCACTTCGGTTCCCAGAAGATCAACCTGCATCCCTACCGCAACGAGTATCTTCCGCACGCCGACATCACGGTGCCGGGAAGCGCAGACCTCTGCTTCGTGTGCGAAGAGCCCATCGACGAGGTCGCTGCCGAACTGCGTAGCCTGGGCCAGGCCATCGAGCTGGGCCCGGTGCCGCAGACGGGCGCCCGCGGCGCGATGCGTTCCATCTACCTGCGCGACCCCGACGGCAACCTGCTGGAGCTGGCCAGCTACGCGACCTCGTCCGCTCCCGCGCACCCCGCGAGCCCCGCGCCACCGCCTTGATCCGCGCCTGGCAGGGTCCGTGGTGCGGGCCAGGCCCCGGCCCCGGGGAGGCGACCCGGCCCGCGCCTCTCAGTCGAGGAACTCCTCCGGCGCCGGCAAATTCGTCGCCGGCACGGTCATCTGCTCGGGCCGCAGCTGCTCGGTGAAGCCTTCGAGCGAGCCGAGGCTCTTGCGGTCGCGCCGCGCCACCGGCTCCGACAGCAGGTAGGCCAGCGCCAGGCGCGTCAGCGCGTGCAGGGCGTCGCGGTGGGTGCGCTCGTAGCCGTGCGAGGCGTCGGCGCCGAAGCCGATCAGCGCGGTGCGGATGTCGTTGCCCGCCTCCACCGCCGCCGCCGAATCGGAGCGGTAGAAGCGGAACACGTCGCGCCGGTGCGGGATGCCGTGCTCGCGCGCCAGTGCCAGCAGCTTGTGCGTGAGGTGGTAGTCGAACGGCCCGCTCATGTCCTGCAGGCACACGGTGGCGCAGTGCTCGTCGGTGTTCTGCCCCGGCGCGGCGATGGCGATGTCCAGGCTCACCATCTCCGCGATGTCGCCATGCAGCGCCGCCGATGCGCCCGATCCCACTTCCTCGGTGATGGTGAACAGCGGATGCGCGTCGACCGGCGGCACCCGGCCGGCGTCGCGAACCGCCTTCAGGGCGGTGAGCAGCGCGGCGACGGCGGCCTTGTCGTCGAGGTAGCGGCCGTTGATGTAGCCGCCCGGCACGAGTTCCACCATCGGATCGAAGGCGATCCAGTCGCCGACGTTGAGACCCAGCGCCGCCAGGTCGGCGGCATTGCGGGCCGGCAGGTCGACGCGCACCTCCACATGGTCCCAGTCGGTGGGCTGCGTGTCCACCTCGCTGCCGAAGGCATGGCCCGAGGTCTTGAGCGCCAGGCAGGTGCCGCGCGCCTGCACGGCGTCGCCGAAGATGGTGAGTCGGCCGCCCTCGGCGAAGCGCGCGCTCCAGCTGCCGATGGGCACGATGGCCAGGCGTCCGTTGTCCTTGAGTTCCCGCACCATGGCGCCCAGGGTGTCCAGGTGCGCCACCAGCGCGCGCGCTGGCAGCCGGTCGCGCCCGCGCAGCGTGGCGCGGATGGCGCCGCGGCGGGTGATCTCGTAGGGCAGGCCGATGGCCTCCAGCCGCGCCGCGGTGTAGCGCACCACGCCATCGGTCATGCCGACGGGGCTGGGGATGGCCATCAGCTGCAGCAGCGTCTCCTCGAGGAAGGCTTCGTCGATGGCCGGCAGCGGCTGCGCGGCTTCGCTCTTCGCCGTCATGTCGCCACCTCCTGCACGCGGGTGGTGGGGAACAGCAGGTCGACGAAGCGCTGGGCCGTCGGCTGCGGCTCGTGGTTGGCCAGGCCCGGGCGTTCGTTGGCCTCGATGATCACGTAGTCCGGCCCGTCCACCGCCGGCACCAGGAAGTCGAGGCCGGTCACGGGGATGTCCAGCACGCGGCTGGCCTGCTCCGCCGCCAGCCGCAGCGTGGGGTGCAGTTGGTCGGTGACGTCGTGGATGGTGCCGCCGGTGTGCAGGTTGGCGGTGCGGCGCACCGCCAGCGGCTGGTCGGCCGGCAGCACGTCCTCCAGCTGCCAGCCCTGCAGGCCGACGCAGCGGCGGGTCTCGGCGTCCAGCGGAATGGTCGATTCGCCGCCGGTGGCGGCGGCGCGGCGTCGGCTCTGCTTGGCGATGAGTTCGGCGATGGTGGACTGGCCGTCGCCCACCACCGTGGCGGGCCGGCGCACGGCCGCGGCCACCACCTGGTGGCCGATCACCACGATGCGCAGGTCCTGGCCGGCGCAGAAGGCCTCCAGCAGCACGCGCTCGTCGACGCGGCTCGCCATCTCGATGGCCGCCTCCATCTCGTCGGCATCGGTGACATGCACGCTGATGCCCTTGCCCTGTTCGCCGTCCACCGGCTTGACCACGATGGCGCCGTGCGCGCGCAGGAAGGCGCGGTTGGCCTCCGGCGTGGTGGCGGGTACCTGCGCCGGCACCGCCAGTCCGGCCGCGGCCAGCAGCCGCGCGGTGACGCGCTTGTCGGCGCAGCGGCTCATGGCCACCGCGCTGGTCAGCTCCGACAGCGATTCGCGGCAGGTGACGCGGCGGCCCGCGTGGCTGAGGGTGAAGTAGCCGGCCTCGGGGTCGACCGGGTCGACGCGGATGCCGCGCCGCAGGGCCTCGTCGAGGATGATGCGCGCATAGGGGTTGAAGCCGTGCCAGCTGTCGACCGCCTGGGTGGTGAACAGCGGCACGTTGATGGCATTGCGGCGCTTCACCGCGAACACCGGCACGTTGCGGAAGCCCAGCTTCTCGTACAGCGCGATCGCGCTGCGGTTGTCGTGCAGCACCGAGAGGTCCATGTACTGGCGGCCGCGCGCCAGGAACTGTTCGGCCAGGTGGCGCGTGATCGCCTCGCCCACGCCGGGATGCGCGGCCTGCGGTGCCACCGCCAGTGCCCACAGGCTGGCGCCGCCGGCCGGGTCGCCCCAGGCCTCGACATGGTCGATGCCCATGGCCACGCCGATCACCTCGCCGGTGGCGCGGTCCTCGGCCAGCACGTGCTCGATGTGGCGCTGCGTGCGCTGCTCCCAGGCCACCGCCGGGTCCAGTGGCACCATGCGGCGGTCGCGGTAGATGGCGTTGGCCGCGGCGATGTCGGCCCGCGTGCGCAAGCGGCGCACGGTGAAGCCGCGGCGGCCGGCGCGCTGCGGCCGGTAGTTGCCCAGCCACAGGCGGTAGGTTTCCGACGGATCGACGAACAGGTCTTGCGGCGCCTGCGCCACCACGACGTGCGGCTTGTCGAGGTAGAAGGCGATGTCGCGCCGGCCCGCCTGTTCCTGCCGCAGCGCCGCGGCCACGGCGGCCGGATCGGCGAAGGTGTGGCCCACGATCAGCCGGCCCCAGCCGCATTCGACGATCTTGCCCTCGGCTTGCGCCGCCGCCGGCGCCCGGTCGGCCAGGGGGATGGCATGGCGGTCCAGCCGCGTGGCGCGTTGCGCCTGCTGCTTCAGCATCGTCGGTGTCTCCTTCCTTAGGGCAGGTGGGTTTGCAGCCACATCTCCAGCAGGCCCAGCTGCCAGAGCTTGGAGCCGCGCAGGGGGGTGATGTGCTGCGAGGGGTCGGCGAGGAGGCGGTCGACGCAGGCCGGCTGGAACAGGCCGCGCTGGCGCGCCGCGCGCGACGACAGCGCATCGCGCACGCGCGCCAGGGTCTCGCCCTGCAGGTGCTTGAGGCCGGGCACCGGGAAGTAGCCCTTGGGCCGGTCGATCACGGCGTCCGGCACCACGGCCCGCGCCGCCTCCTTGAGCACGCCCTTGCCGCCGCCGGCAAGCTTGTGGCGCACGGGGATGCGGGCGGCGAGTTCCACCAGCTCGTGGTCGAGGAAAGGCACGCGCGCCTCGAGGCCGAAGGCCATGGTCATGTTGTCGACGCGCTTGACCGGGTCTTCCACCAGCATCACCGTGGTGTCCAGGCGCAGCGCCTTCTCCACCGGGTCGTCGGCGCCGGGCGCGGCGAAGCGCTGGGCGACGAAGCGGGCCGAGCAGTCGCGCGTGGCGTACGCTTCGCCCACGGTGGCGCGGTACTCCGCGTGGTCGCGGTCCCGGAAGGCGGCCAGGTAGTCGGCCACCGGATCCTCGCTGCCTTCCAGCCTGGGATACCAGTGGTAGCCGCCGAACACCTCGTCGGCGCCCTGGCCGCTCTGCACCACGCGGCTGTTGCGCGACACCGCTTCGGCGAGCAGGTAGAAGCCGATGCAGTCGTGGCTGACCATCGGCTCGCTCATCGCGCCGATGGCGTCGGGCAGGCGGCGCAGCAGCTCCTGCTCGGGCACGAAGATGCGCTCGTGCCGGGTGCCGAAGTGCCGGGCGACGATGTCGGCGTAGTCGAACTCGTTGCCCTTCTCGCCGCCGACGTCCTCGAAGCCGACGGTGTAGGTGTGCAGGGGTTGGACGCCGGCCTCGGCCATCAGGCCGACGATCAGGCTGGAATCGACTCCGCCGGACAGCAGCGCGCCGACCGGCACGTCGCCCACCAGGCGCCGCCGCACCGCGCCGCGCAGGCTTTCGAGCAAACGCTCCTGCCAGGCTTTCGCGCCCAGGCGCTCGTCCTGCGCGTCGCGGCGGTAGTCGAGCGACCAGTAGGTGTGGCTGGTGCGGCGGCCGTCCGGCTCCACCACCATCAGCGTGGCCGGCGGCAGCTTGCGCACCCCGCGCACGATGGTGTGCGGCGGCGGCACCACCGCATGGAAGGAGAGGTAGTGGTGCAGGCCCACCGGATCGATGGAAGTGTCGATGTCGCCCGCCGTCAGCAGCGCGGGCAGGGTGGAGGCGATGCGCAGGCCGCCGGGCACCTCGGCGTAGTACAGCGGCTTGATGCCCAGCCGGTCGCGCCCGAGCAGCACGCGGCCCGAGTCGCGTTCCCAGATCGCGAAGGCGAACATGCCGTTGAGCCTGCGGACGAAGTCGCCGCCCCAGGCGTGGTAGGCCTTCAGCAGCACCTCTGTGTCGCCGCTTGAGAAAAAGTCGTACCCGCGCGCGCGCAGTTCGGCGCGCAGTGCCGCGTGGTTGTAGATGGCGCCGTTGAACACGACGCCCAGGCCGAGCTGCGGGTCCACCATGGGCTGCTGCGCGGCTTCCGTGAGGTCCATGATGCGCAGGCGGCGGTGGCCGAAGCCGCGCAGCGGCGTCGACCAGATGCCTTCGGCATCGGGGCCGCGATGGCTCTGGCTGCGTGTCATGCCGGCCAGCACGGCCGGATCGAGCGGTCGGTGATCGAAGCGAAGCTCTCCTGCGATTCCACACATGGGTGTCGTCCTCCTGCGGTGATGCGCCGTCGATGCGGCAGGGCCTGGCCGGCGCGCGGGCACCTGGAACCATCCCGATGGCGCGATCGACGGCTGGCGTTTCGCGCGCGGACCGCGAGGCCCATGACCGGAAGCGGGTCCGGTGCGCGAAGTGCGATGGCGCGGACCTTAACAGCTTGGTCCAAATGTTTCTACGGATTGGCCGCGATGCGCGGCATGGTCCTACAAAGGAGGCGGCCGCCACGGGCAGGGCGCGGCGCGCATCGATGTCCTCACGCTGCTGCACCATGCGGCAGCAGCCGACATCCCCGGGGAAACGGCGGGCCCCGCGGATGTCGCCGGGGCCGGGCTGCCGGCGGTCTCAGACCGGCTTGGTGCCCTTCAAGGTGATGCGGTGCATCAGGCGCTTGTAGCCGTGGTAGTCGTTCACCGGGTAGTGCATCACCGCGCGGTTGTCCCAGAAGGCGATGCAGTCCGGTTGCCAGCGCCAGCGGCAGGTGAATTCGGGCTTGACCTGGTGCTCGAAGAGGAAGTCCAGCAACGACGCGCTCTCCTTGTCGGTGAGTCCTTCGATGCCGCAGGTGTGCGCGATGTTCACGTACAGCGCCTTCTCGCCGGTTTCGGGGTGGGTGCGCACCACCGGGTGGCGGGCCACGAAGTCGCGCGGCGCGTCGGCCTTGCCGTCGCTGCGCATGCGGTCCTCGCGGGTCTTGGAGACGTCGGCCTTGGCCGAGCTGGAGATGCCCTGCAGCCCCTCGAGCAGGCGCTTCATGGTGTTGGACAGGGCTTCGTAGGCGGCCACCTGGTTGGCGAACATCGTGTCGCCGCCGAAGGGCGGGATCTCGCGCGACAGCAGCATGGTCCCCATGGGCGGCTCGGGCAGGTAGGTGGTGTCCGAGTGCCAGACGCCGCCGAAGTTGACGACCTCGTGCTCCAGCTTCTTGACCTCGATGATCTCCGGAAAGCCTTCGATGCCCTTGACGAACGGGTATTCGATGGGCTGGCCGAACTGGCGCGCGAACGCGAGGAATTCCGCCGGCGCGAGCGGCTGGCCGCGCAGGAAGATGACCTTGTGCTGCAGCAGCGCGGCGCGCAGTTGCGCGGTGAGGGACTCGGTCAGCGGCTTGCGCAGGTCGAGGCCGGAGATGTCGGCGCCCACGGCGCCAGCGATGCGTTCGATGTTCATGCGGGGTTCCTTGGGAGGGATGGCGCGCCACCGCGCCTTCCTGGTCGGTCGGCAGGATGCTAGGCTTGCGCCCGCGCGCAGACAAGTCAAATAATCTGAGCGATTGTTCAAGGAGGTGCTGGATGCGGGTGAACCTGAAGGTGCTGAGCACCTTCCTCGCGGTGGCGGAGAACGCCAGCTTCCGCAAGGCGGCCGAGCAGGCGCACCTGTCCTTGCCGGCGGTGAGCATGCAGGTCAAGCAGCTGGAGGAACGGCTGGGCGTGGCCCTGTTCCAGCGCACCACGCGCAAGGTGGAGCTCACGCGCGAAGGCGAGCAGCTGATGATCAGCGTGCGCAAGGCCATGGCCGAGATCGACGCGGCGCTCATGGGCATCCAGCAGGCCGCCAATGCGCAGCAGGGCCACCTGGCCTTCGCCTGCGTGCCGACCGTCGCGGGGTCGCGCCTGCCCGCCTTGCTGACGCAGTTCGCCAGGCGCTATCCCGGCATCTCGGTGGGCGTGCGCGAGCTCGGCCAGCCCGACCTGCTGGAAGCGGTCCGGCGGCGCGAGGTCGATTTCGGCATCGGGCCGCCGCCCGACAGGCCGGGCGACCTCGAGTCGCAGGAGCTCTTCGAGGACGACTACATGGCGCTGATGCCGGCCACGCACCCCGCCGCCGGCAAGGCCACCATCACCCTGCACGAAGTCCTGAAGTCACCCCTGCTGGCCCTGGGAGCCTCGCAGTTCGAGAAGCACCTGCGCCAGGTGCTGAACGAGCATGCACCCGGCACCGACGTGAACTACGTATTCAGCCACGTCAGCACCATGGCGGCGATGGTGGATGCCGGCCTGGGCGTGGGCATCCTGCCCGCGGTCGCCGTCCCCCGCAATCCGGCATTGAAGGCGGTGCGCATCATCAGGCCGACGATGAAGCGCGTGGTGGCCATCATCCGGATCCGCGGCCACACGCTGTCGCCGCCGGCGGCGCGCTTCATCGCCATGTGCGAGCTGCTGGTGCCGCCGCGCGCGGGCGTCTAGTCCGGCGCAGCGCCACGCGCGGGCAGGTCATGTGCTCCGCGCGGCCCCGGGTCCTCGCTGCGGGGAGCAACACCGGCGTCCCGCGTCGGCGGCTGCTCAAGCCGCCACCGCGTCCGGCGGCGCCGTGGTCGCTTCCAGCGCGGCCCACTCCGCCCGCGCCCGCGCGATGCCCGCCCGCTTCACATGTCCGAAGCCGCGGATCTGCTGCGGCACGCGCGCCACGGCGAGTGCATGGGCCAGGCCGCGGGCGTCCAGCCCCTGCAGCGTGCGCCGCACGCGCTCGCGGTACTCGGCGATCAGGGCGCGCTCGGTGCGCCGCTCCTCGGTCCGCCCGAAGGGGTCGAGCGGGGTGCCGCGCAGCCGCTTCATCCGGGCCAGGACGTGGAACCCTGCCGTCATCCAAGGCCCGAAGCTGCGCTTGCGCGGTGCTCCCGCCCCATCCAGCGTGGGCGGCGCGAGGTGGTAGGTGAGGCGGATCTCGCCTTCGAACTGCGCTTTCAACTGCTGCTCGAACGCCTTGGAAACGTGCAGCCGCGCGACCTCGTATTCGTCCTTGTAGGCCATGAGCTTGAACAGGTTCTCGGCAACGGCCCTGGACAGTCGGTCGCCCAGTCCGGCGCGCTCCTCCGCCCGCCGCACTTCCTGCACGAAGCTTTCATAGGCAGCGGCATAGCGGCGGTCCTGGTAGGCCGAGAGGAAGTCCACGCGGCGGGCGACCAGGTCCCGCAGCGAACGGGTGCGCGCCAGCGCCACCACCTGCGCGGGCGTGGCCAGCCTGGCCACCGCCGGGAGGTCCACGGCGGCCATGCGGCCCCAGTGGAAGGCGCGGGTGTTGGGCGCGACCGCCACCCCATTGATGGCGATGGCGCGCAGCAAGGCCTCCATCGACAGGGGAATCGCGCCCTTCTGGAATGCATAGCCCAGCAGGAACAGGTTGGCCGCGATCGCATCGCCCATGAGCCGGGTCGCGAGCGCAGTGGCATCGAGGAACTCCGCGCGCTGGCCGGTCGCTTCGCCGATCAGCGCGCGCAGGTCTTCGCTGGGAAAGGTCCAGTCCGGATCGCGCGCGAAGGGGCCGGCCGGCTGCTCGTGCGCATTCACCACCGCCAGCGTGCGCCCGGGCCGCATCTTGGCGACGGCATCCGCGGCGCCCGCCGTCAGCATGTCGCAGGCCAGGACCAGGTCGGCTTCGCCGGTCGCGATCCGCTGGGCCCGCAACGCGCCTGGCGTGCCGGCGATGCGGACATGGGAGGTCACGGCGCCGTTCTTCTGGCTCATGCCGGTCATGTCCAGCACGCTGGCGCCCTTGGACTCCAGGTGGGCGGCCATCCCCAGCAGCGCGCCGACGGTGATGACGCCGGTGCCGCCGATGCCGGTGATCAGGATGTTGAACGGCTGGTCCAGCGCCGGGATCGCCGGCGCGGGCACGCGCGACGGATCGGGCAGCGCATCGTGCGCGGCGTCCGCGTTGAGCTTGCGCGGGGTGCCGCCCTGCACGGTGACGAAGCTGGGGCAGAAGCCCTTCACGCAGGACAGGTCGCCGTTGCAGGACGACTGGTCGATGACGCGCTTGCGTCCGAATTCCGTCTCCTTGGGCAGGATGGAGGTGCAGTTCGACTGCTGGCCGCAATCGCCGCAGCCCTCGCACACCAGTTCGTTGATGACCACGCGTTCCGGTGCTTCGGGCAGCTCCTTCTTCTTGCGCCGCCGGCGCTTCTCGGCCGCGCAGGTCTGGTCGTAGATGATGGCGCTGACGCCCGGAACCGCGCGCAGCGCGCGCTGCACCGCATCCATCTCGGCGCGGTCGTGCAGCGTGGCGTTGGCGGGCAGACCGTCGCGCCGCGTGTAGCGACCCAGGTCCTCCGTCACGATGGCGATGCGGCCCACGCCCTCGGCGGCGAGCTGGCGCGCGATCTCGCGCACGCCGATGGGCCCGTCCACCGGCTGGCCGCCCGTCATGGCGACCGCATCGTTGTAGAGGATCTTGTAGGTGATGTTCACCGGCAGCGTGCGGTTGGCGGCGACCGCGGCCCGGATCGCGAGATAGCCCGAGTGGTAGTAGGTGCCGTCGCCGAGGTTGGCGAACACGTGCGGCACCTGGCTGAAGGCCGCCGCCCCGATCCAAGGCGCGCCTTCGCCGCCCATCTGGGTGGTGAGCTTGTTGAACTCCGGATAGATGGCGGTGGCCATGACGTGGCAGCCGATCCCGGCCAGCGCGAAGCTGCCCTCCGGCACCCGCGTGCTGGTGTTGTGCGGGCAGCCGGAGCAGTACCAGGCGGGCCGCGGCGGCGTCGAGACGGCACGCGCCAGCAGCGCGTCCTTGGCTTCGAGGAAGGCCAGGCGTGCGTCGATCAGCGCGCTGGTCTCGGTGCGCAGGCCCAGGCGCCGGATGCGCTGGGCGATCACGCGCGCGATCTGGGCGACCGAGAAATCGGCCTTCGCCGGCAGCAGCCAGTCGCCGCGGCCGCGCGGATTGTGCACGTCCCACTCGCCGCGCTCGTCGAACTTGCCGATCACGCGCGGGCGCACGTCCTCGCGCCAGTTGTAGAGCTGCTCCTTCAGCTGGTACTCGACCACCTGGCGCTTCTCTTCCACCACCAGGATCTCCTCCAGCCCACGCGCGAACTCGCGGATGCCTTCGGGCTCCAGCGGCCAGGGCATCGCAACCTTGAACAGGCGGATGCCGATGCTGGCGGCGAGCGCCTCGTCGATGCCGAGTTCCTCCAGGGCCTCCAGCACGTCGAGGTAGCTCTTGCCCGAGGCGACGATGCCCAGGCGCGCGTCGGGTGCGTCGATGGTCACGCGGTTGAGGCGGTTCTCGCGCGCATAGGCCATCGCCGCATAGATCTTGAAGTCCTGCATCAGGGCTTCCTGCTTGCGCGCCTGCACCCCCAGCGTGTCGGTCGACAGCCGGCAGTTCAGGCCGCCTTCGGGCATCTCGAATTCGCGCGGCAGCAGCGTCCGCACGGCAAAGGGGTCGGCGGCGATGGATGCGCTCGATTCCACCGTGTCCGCCAGCGCCTTGAAGCCCACCGCGCAGCCGGAGAAGCGCGACATCGCCCAGCCGTGCAGCCCCAGTTCGATGTACTCCTGCACGTTGCAGGGGTACAGCACCGGGATCATGGCCGCCGAGAACACGTGGTCGCTCTGGTGCGGCAGGGTGGAGGAATAGGCGCCGTGGTCGTCGCCGGCCACCAGCAGCACGCCGCCGTGCCTGGCGGTGCCGGCGTGGTTCATGTGCTTGAGGACGTCGATGCTGCGGTCCACGCCCGGACCCTTGCCGTACCACAGGGCGAACACACCGTCGTACGCGCTTTCGCCGAGCAGGTGCACCTGCTGGGTACCCCACACCGAGGTCGCCGCGAGGTCCTCGTTCACGCCGGGGACGAAGCGCACGTGGTGCCGCTGCAGGTGCTTCGCCGCCTTCCACAGCGCTTCGTCCAGGCCGCCGAGCGGCGAGCCCCGGTAGCCCGAGACGAAGCCGCCGGTCTGCAGGCCGGCCGCTTGGTCGCGCAGCCGCTGCATCATCGGCAGGCGCACCAGCGCCTGGATGCCGCTGAGGTAGATGTTGCCCTCGAGGGCGGTGTACTTGTCCTCCAGGTCGACATCGCGCAGCGCAGGCGCGCGCGGATGCAGTGCATCGACTCGTGCGTTCATCGTTCTCTCCGGCCCTCGTGGGGCCTGGTGGAGGAGGCGCTTGCGGGATCGCCGCTTGCACCTCCGGAACATCGCCGGCGTGCCCCGGGGTGGGAGCGTGCCGGCTCAGGCTTGGGTGTACCAGCGGTCGTCGCCGACCATGATTTCGTGGTGGCCGCGGCCGGCCGGCATCATCGGGTAGCAGTTCTCCTGGGCGGCCACGCGCACGTCGAGGAAGAAGGGCCCGTCGTGGGCCAGGCATTGCGCCAGGGCTTCGTCCAGTTCCTCGGGCCGCGACACCGTCCTGGCGCCCCAGCCGAAGGCGCGCGCCAGCGCGACGAAATCGGGCAGTGCCGCATTCCAGCTGTGGCTGATGCGGTTGCCGTGGTTCAGCTGCTGCCACTGGCGCACCATGCCCATGTAGCCGTTGTTCGACAGCACCACCTTCACCGGCGTGCCGTGCTGGACGGCGGTGGACAGCTCCTGGATGTTCATCAGGATGGAGGCGTCGCCGCTGACGCAGACGACGGTCTTGTCCGGGTGCGCGACCTGGGCGCCGATGGCAGCCGGCAGGCCATAACCCATGGTGCCGGCGCCGCCGGAGGTGAGCCAGCGCCGCGGCTGTTCGAAGCGCAGGTACTGCGCGGCCCACATCTGGTGCTGGCCCACGTCGGTGGAGACGATGGCATCGCGCGAGGCCAGCTGCCGCTGCAGCGTGGCCAGCAGGTGCTGCGGCAGGACCACGTCTTCACGCGGCGTGTACGCCAGGCAGTCGCTGGCGCGCCAGGTGTCCACCTGCCGCCACCAGGCATCCAGCCGCCCCGGCGCAAGCGGCGGCAGCAGTTGCAGCAGCGCGCGCAGCACCGCGCCGCAGTCGCCCACCAGGCCCACGTCCACGGGAACCACCTTGCCGATGTTGCCGGGATGGATGTCGACGTGGATCTTGCGCGCGCCGGGGCTGAAGTCGGCGAGGCGGCCGGTGATGCGGTCGTCGAAGCGCGCGCCCACGCAGATCACCAGGTCGGCGTCGTGCATGGCCAGGTTGGCCTCGACCGTGCCGTGCATGCCCAGCATGCCCAGGAAGCGCGGGTCCGAGGCGGGCAGGGCGCCCAGGCCCATCAGCGTGAGGGTGGTGGGCAGGTGGCAGCGGCGCGCCAGCGCGGTGAAGGCTTCGCAGGCCGCGGGGCCGGAGTTGACCAGGCCGCCGCCGCCGTACAGCACCGGCCGGCGCGCCTGCGCCAGC
>JAEZKX010000401.1 GCA_023436025.1 Pseudomonadota bacterium
CTGCAGACCCAGCCACGGCCGCCCGGGCCGCTGGCCAGCACCAGCTCGGCCTCCATCGCCGCCGCATAGCGCGCCACCAGGGCCAGGCCCAGGCCGGCGCCATGCGCCAGCAGCACGCCAGCCTCGCCTTGCGCGCCGCGCTCGACCAGCTGCGCCTTGAGGTCGTCGGGCAGGCCCGGCCCGTTGTCGGCCACCGACAGCACCACGGCGCCGCCATCCTCGCGCGCGATGCCGACCGTGATGGTCGATGGCTCGCCCTCGCCCGCTACGCCGTAGCGCAGCGCGTTGTCCAGGAGGTTGTTCAGGATCGCCTCCACCAGCGTGGCATCGGCACGCACGCGGCAGGGCGCATCGATGCCCACCGCACCGATGTCCACGCCGGCGGCGTCGGCCCGCGGCAGGAAGCGCAGCACCGTGTCGCGCACCAGTTCGTCCAGGGCCACCACCTCGAGCTGGACGCCGGCGCGCGCCTCCAGCGCCAGGGCGACATCCAGCAACTGGTCGACCAGGCGGCTGGCGCGCGCCTCGCTGACGGCGATGCGCTCCAGCTGTTCGCGCCAGACCCGC
The DNA here is from genome assembly GCA_023436025.1 of Pseudomonadota bacterium. GTDB lineage: Bacteria > Pseudomonadota > Gammaproteobacteria > Burkholderiales > Burkholderiaceae_C > Ramlibacter. The sequence goes on from JAEZKX010000401.1 coordinate 568, forward strand.
GGCTCGCCGCGCGCCAGCCCGTACTCCGCCAGGGCACGGATGCCTGCCAGCGGCGTGCGCAGTTCGTGCGCCACGTTGCCGGCGAATTCACGCTGCGCGCGGATGCTGCCCTCCAGCCGTGCCAGCAGGCCGTTCACCGCGGCGGCCAGCGTCTCGACGTCGCGGCTGCTCGCTTCGACTTCCACCGGTGCCAGGTCGGCGACGCCGCGCCGCCCCAGCGCTTCCTGCAGTTGCGCCAGCGGCCGCAGCTCCTTGCGCACGCCGCGCCGCATCCACAGGCCCAGCGCCACCAGCAGCGCGAGCTCGGGGACCACCGACATCCACACCAGGCGCCGCAAGGCCTGGCTGCGCGCCTGGGTGGTCTCGGCGATCACCACGTCGAAGGGCCGCGGCAGCGAGCGGTGAAGGCTCACCGCGCGCACCATCCGGCCATCGACTTCGACGTCGCCGAAGCGGTGCGGCTCCGACTCCTCGGGCGGCGCCAGCGGCAGGCGATGCGCGCCGGCCACCAGCGAGCCGTCGGCCTGCGTCACGCTGAAATACGTGGACTCCTCGGGGTCGAACAGCGCGCTGCGCAGCTCGCGCGCCGTCAGGTCCAGCTCCAGCCTGCCGTCGATCTCGCGCACGCTGGCGGCGATCAGGTAGGCCGCCTCCAGCAGCGACCGGTCGAAGGCGGTGCGCGTGAAGTACCAGGCGATGCCCGCGGACAGCACCACCCCCACGCCCCACACCAGCGCCAGGGGCACCAGCACCTGGCGCAGCAGCCGCGCGGTGAGCGTGCGCCGCGCCGGCGGGCTCACGCCTCCGGCTCCAGCATGTAGCCCAGGCCACGCAGGGTGCGGATGCGCACGCCGCCGGCCGCCAGCTTCTTGCGCAGGCGCGAGACGAAGGCTTCCAGCGCGTTGTCGCCCAGGTAGTCCTCCAGGTCCGACAGCTTGCCGGCCAGCTCGGACTTGCTGACCACGCGACCGGGCGGCGTCATCAGCTCCCACAGCACCTCGAACTCGCGCGCCGGCAGCTCCAGCGGCTCGCCGCCCAGGGTGAAGCGGCGGGTCAGGCGGTCCAGCGCCAGCCGGCCCGCCTGCACCTGGTCCTGCGTGCCCTGGGTGCGGCGCGCGATCGCCCGCAACCGCGCCTCGACCTCGGCCAGGTCGAAGGGCTTGCCCAGGTAGTCGTCGGCGCCGGCGTTGAGCCCCGCGATGCGCTCGTCGGTGCGGTTGCGCGCGGTCAGCACCAGCACCGGCGTGCGGTCGCCGCGCGCGCGCGCCGCCTGCAGCACCGCCAGGCCGCTGCCCAGGCCGCTGCGCGGGTGCGCGCTGTGCGGCAGGTTCAGGTCCAGCAGCACGGCATCGAAGGGCTGCACCTGCCACAGGTGCGCGGCTTCGTCCACGCTGCCCGCGACGTCGACCCGATGGCCCGCATCACGCAGGCTACGCAACATGACGTCGCGCAGGACGACGTCGTCTTCCACCAGCAAGATTCGCATGGTGCGTGTGTAGCGCCTCGTGGGCCGCCCGCTCTACGCACTTCCACGTACCCAGCTGGTCAGTCAGCGGTCAGTGCCTTCCCGCGATAAACGCGGCCATGAAGATCCGCAGCCAGAAAGACTTTTTTGCCGGCCTCATGTTCATGGGGATCGGAACGGGGTTCGCCGTCGGCGCGAACAGCTACACGATCGGAGAGGCTGCCCGCATGGGCCCGGGCTACTTCCCGTTCATGCTCGGCATCCTGCTGACCATCCTCGGCATCGCCGTCGTGCTCCAGGCCCTGCGCGGCGAGGAGCGTGGCGATGGCGACAAGATCGGCGCCTGGGCCTGGAGGCCCCTGGGCTTCATCATCGGCGCCAACGTGCTGTTCGGCGTGCTCCTGGGCGGCCTGCCCGCGCTGGGCATCCCTCCCATGGGCCTGATCCTGGCCATCTACGGCCTCACCTTCGTTTCCGCGCTCGCCGGCCAGGAGTTCAAGTTCAAGGAAGTCGCCATCCTTGGCACCGTGCTCGCCGCCGGCAGCTATTTCGCCTTCGTCTGGGCCCTGCGCCTGCAGTTCACCGTCTGGCCCACATTCCTGACCGCCTGAGGCAGGACCGCACCGCATCATGGACCTCATTGCCAACCTCGCCACCGGCTTCGGCGTCGCCTTCACGCCGATCAACCTCCTCTACTGCTTCATCGGCTGCCTGCTGGGCACCTTGATCGGCGTGCTGCCCGGCATCGGGCCGGTCGCCACCATCGCGATGCTGCTGCCAGCCACCTATGCGCTGCCACCGGTGTCGGCGCTGATCATGCTGGCCGGCATCTACTACGGCGCCCAGTACGGCGGCTCCACCACCGCCATCCTGGTCAACCTGCCGGGTGAGTCATCCTCGGTGGTGACAGTGATCGACGGCTACCAGATGGCCAGGCAGGGACGCGCCGGTCCCGCGCTGGCTGCCGCCGGCATCGGCTCGTTCGTGGCCGGCTGCTTCGGCACGCTGATCCTGGCCGGCTTCGCCGCGCCGCTGACCGAGGTCGCCTTCAAGTTCGGCCCCGCCGAGTACTTCTCGCTGATGGTGCTGGGCCTGATCGGCGCCGTGGTGCTGGCTTCCGGCTCGCTGATCAAGGCCATCGGCATGATCCTGGTCGGCCTGCTGCTGGGCCTGGTGGGCACGGACGTCAACTCCGGCGTCGCCCGCTACTCGTTCGACATCCCCGAACTGACCGACGGCATCGGCTTCATCGTCATCGCCATGGGCGTGTTCGGCTACGGCGAGATCATCGCCAACCTGGGCAAGAACGACAGCGAGCGCGAGGTCTTCACCGCCAAGGTCACCGGACTGTTCCCGACCAAGGAGGACTTCAAGCGCATGACGCCCGCCATCCTGCGCGGCACGCTGCTGGGCTCCTGCCTGGGCATCCTGCCCGGTGGCGGTGCGCTGCTGTCGGCGTTCGCGGCCTACACCCTGGAGAAGAAGACCAAGCTGCAACCGGGCGAAGTGCCCTTCGGCAAGGGCAACATCCGCGGCGTGGCATCGCCGGAATCGGCCAACAACTCCGGTTCGCAGACTTCCTTCATCCCGCTGCTGACGCTGGGCATCCCGCCCAACGCCGTGATGGCGCTGATGGTGGGCGCGATGACCATCCACAACATCCAGCCGGGCCCGCAGGTGATGACCAGCAACCCGGA
>JAEZKX010000423.1 GCA_023436025.1 Pseudomonadota bacterium
TCGTGGGCTCGGAGATGTTTAAAAGACACTGGGCCTACGACGGCACCACGCCGGTGACCAGCAGCTGCGCGCTGTCGCCCGCGGCCAGCTCGAGCCCCGCGGCCGGCACGGCCACCTCGCCGCTGTCGACGCGCCCGTTGCGGTTGGTGTCGTGCACGACCACCAGGTTCAGCGGCGTCCAGGGGCCGGCCTGCGGCGTCACCGTCAGCTGGTAGAAGGTGCTGACGTTGCCGGTGTTGGTGAGGAGGTGGCTGGCGACGAAGGGCGTGCCGGGCCCGAGCGAGAGCGACTGGTCGGCGGTGAGGGTGAGCGCCTCCAGCGCGGTGACCCGGGTGTTGACCGTGTTGGAGCTCAGGCGCACCGACGCCAGGGTGACGGTGTCGACGAAGGTGGCGAACGCCGTGTTGCTGATGACCGTCCCGGCCGCGGGCGCGGCGGCCTGGGTCGCCGCCACGCAGAGCAGCAGCAGCCAGCCGATCAGGATCTTGCGCAACAGGCCGCGGAACATGGAAGACGGGGGGGGCTGGAGGCAGTCGGGCGGCAGGAGGCTTTCCGCAGGCCACTGCGATGGCCTGGGGAAAGCGGGGAAAGGCCGGAGCCCCTCCCCGCTGCGACGCGCAGGACTTACTCGTCGATCTTCACGCCGAAGGTGATCTCGACCGAGGCAGCGGCGGCCAGCGTGCCACCCACCGCGGTGGTGGCGCCGGTGCCGACGCGGGCGACGATGGAGCCGGACGCGCCGACCGCGGGGGCCGTCACGTTGCCGGAGGTGGTCGCGGCCGCGGTGCTGATCTTGGTGTAGGTCGGGGTGGAATCCGACACGACCACGTTGGTCGCGTCAGCCGCGCCGACGTTGGTCACCGTGATGCGGTACAGCACGCACTGGCCCGGGCGGGCCGCCAGGTTGCCCTGGCCGTAGGCGCCGTCGGCCGTGCCGTCGCAGTTGGCGTCCAGCGCCTGCACCTTGTTCAGGGTCAGGTTGCCGGCGATCACGGTGGTGCTGTCGGTTGCCACGGTGGGGGCCGGCACGGTGGTGGTGTAGCTGCCGTTGGTGGTGGTCACCGTGATGACGGCGGAGTTCACGTCACCGGGCACCGCGCCGCTCGGGGCGATCACGCGGTGGAACACCGTGACGGAAGCGCCCTTGGCGAGCGTGCCGGTGAAGGTGCTGGTCACCAGCGTGTCGCCCGCGTCCAGCTGGCCATCGTTGTTGGTGTCGATGTACAGCGTGGAGGACCAGCCGCCGGATTGCGGGACCGCAGGGGTCAGCGTGCTCAGCGTGCCGCCTTCGTCCACGTTGCCGTTGTTGGTCAGCACGTGGGTGTAGACGACCTGGCCGCCCGGGAAGGTCTGGCCGGTGCCGTTGGGCGTCAGCGAGATCGCGCGCACCGCGTTGACGGTGACCGCGTCCCAGATCGGGTCGGTGGCGCCGGAGGTCGGCGAGGTGGCGCGGAAGTACACCGGCTGCGTGCCGGCCGCGTAGCCCGCGGGCACGGAGACCACCGCGCAGTAGAAGCCGTTGCCGCCGGACGCGATGCTGCCGGTGTTGGTCAGGGTGCTGCCGGGGGCCGCGCAGGAATTGCTCACCGAATGGCGGAATTCCACGGTCCAGCCGGACGGCAGAGAGCCACCGGCGGCGGTGCTGCCCGCGGTCAGGTTGTAGCTGTCCGGAGCCGGACCGGTGTTGTTGACGACCAGGGTGAACACCGTGGTGGTGCCCGGGTTGGTCGAATTCGTCACCTGGGCGGCGCTGCCGGGGCCGGCGCCGAAGCCGGGCACGCCGCTGGCGGCCACCGCGTTGTTGGTCAGGTCGACCGAGGCCGGCGTGATCGACGTCAGCGTGTCGGTGGCGGTCGCGCTCTTGCTCGGGTCGAACACCGAGGTGGCGGTCTTGTTGACCGAGAACGGGCCGGTGCCGGAAGCGGTCGGCGGCAGGGTGGCCTGCAGGATCACGCTGTACGTGCCGCCGGCGGGGATCGGGCCCGTGTCGACGACGGCGTCACCGCTGTTGGTGTTGACCAGCGGCGTGGCGCCATCGCTCTTGTACAGCTGGAAGGTCGTGCCGGCCGGGAAGGTGCTGGTGCCGATCGTGATGTTGAACGTGTCGGTGCCGTTGCCGGTGTTGGTCAGCGTGTTGGTGAAGCTGACGACGGAGCCGGGGCCGGCCGAGGGAACGGCGGTGGGGCCGGTGAAGGTCACGCCGGCGGTCTGCGTCACCGTGAAGGCCACGGTGTTGGAGTTGCCGGTGACGGTCGCCGCGGGGGTGCCGCCGTTGCCGTATTCGACGTTCGCCGTGTTGTTCAGGACGCCGGGGGCGACGGTGCTGGCGACGGCGACCGTGAAGCGGACCGTGCCGGACTGGCCGGGGTTGACCTGGGCGATGGTGGCCTCGAAGGTGCGCGTGGCCGCGGTGTAGGTCGAGGTCAGCGTGTTGGGCGCGGTGCCGACGCTGCCACCGGTCTGGCTCAGGGCGGTGCTGCCGGTCACGCTCCAGCGGCCGCTGCCGCTGGTCATTTCCATGCCGGCGGGCAGCACGTCGGTCAGCTTGACGTTGGTGGCGGTGCTGTTGCCGGTGTTGGTATAGGTCAGCGTGTATTCGATGCCGCCGGTGCCGGCCGGGCCGCTGGTGGCGCCCGCGATGGCCTTGGTCACCGTGATCACGGCGTTGCCGGTGACGGTGGTGACGTCGGTGTTGCTGGCGTTCTTGGTGTTGTCGCCCACGCTGGTGGCGGTCACCGTGATGGTGTTGGTGTTGGTCGCGACGGCGCTGGTCGGGACCGTGCCGCGCACGATGAACTTGAAGGTCGCGCCGGCATTCAGCACGCCCGAGGACGTGATGGCGGAGCCGGTGGGCTGGCCGCTGCCGTTGTCGGCAAAGATCTCGATGTTGGTCATCGTGAACGTGCCGGCGGTGCTGGTGGCCGCGAGGTTGAAGGTGTCCGCGCCGTTGCCGGTGTTGGTCAGCGTGTGCGGGTAGTACACGACGCTGCCGGGCGTGGCGGTCTGGGCGCCGTTCTGCACCAGCGTCAGGCTGTAGACCTGGGTGACGACGGTGGTCACCTTGTTGGAGGTCACGGTGCGCGACACGCCCGAGCCGTCCGAGTACGTGGCGGACGCCTGGTTTTCGATGGACGCGCCGGCGGCCGGCGTGGCCGCGTGGGCGGGCAGCCCGAACAGGACGAGCACGAGCGCGACGAGCGCTCCTGCCACCCAGCGGGTGAATTCATGCCACAGCGCGAGTGGCTGTGGCCTCATGGGCATGGCATGCATGGCGATCTCTCTCCTCGATGGAACCAACGACAAAGGGGGGTTGCGCGCGGCGCTTACTTGGCGGCGACGGCATCGGGCGTGTCCACGCGCACGCGCAGCGACACCACGGCTTCGCGGCCGGCCGGCAAGGTGCCGATCTCCCAGCGCACGTAGCGGTACTCGGCGACGGGCACCGGTTCCTGGCGGGAGGTGCCGTCGGCCTTGCGCACGGTGCGCATCAGCGGCATGGCCGCGAAGCTCGCACCGTCGACCGAGGCCAGGGCGCCGGCGGGTTCGTTGCTCGCCGCCACGAAGGTGGTGCCCGGCGGGATGGGGATGGTGGCGGCCAGCTTGGCGACCGCGCTCTTGCCGTTGTTGCGGTAGGTGCCGGCGTACTCGATCAGATCACCCGGGCGGCCGCTGTCGGCCGCCTTGCGGACGGTCTTGCCCTCCACCGTCTCGATGCGACTGGCCTGGAGTTGGAAGGAAACAGGCGAGCCTTGCGCGGCGGCGCCGAAGGCCAGCAGCAGGCTGGCACAGACGAAAAGACGGTTGAGCAATTGCATGGATGCACCCCTTTGGTGTGTGACACAGAACCCCTAGGGTAAACCCTTGTCAGTCGGAGCCCTGCAGTCGCTTAGGGAACTGGCTTACGAAATACCGTCGAGATAGTAAGGCAGTTACAAATGCTTTCCAGCAAAGTCAGTCAGTTTCAGAAAAGAAGAGTGCGACGAAGTCTTCTTGGCCTGGTAATTGCTTAATCTGACCGAACGATCAAATTGATCGGTCAGAGATCGCCAAGAACGCACCATACGGGTGCAGCGTTGCCAAGGAGTTCACGTCTTGCACGTCCTCGTTGTTTTCTGCCACCCCGTCGACACCAGCTTCGGCGCCGCAATGCATACGGAAGTTGTCACCCGCCTGCGCGAGGCGGGGCACACGGTGGACGACTGCGACCTGTACGCGGAGGGCTTCGACCCGGTGATGACACGCGAGGAACGGTTGCGTTATCACAACGTTCCGGCGAACCAGGAGGCGCTGGCGGGCTACGTGGAACGGTTGCGCCGGGCCGAAGGGATCGTCTTCTGCTTCCCGACCTGGTGCTTCGGGCTGCCCGCCATGCTCAAGGGCTTCTTCGACCGCCTGCTGATGCCCGGCGTGGCCTTCGACATCAGCGACCCCGCCAACGTCAAGCCCATGCTCACCCACATCAAGCGCATCAGCGCCGTGGTGACCTACGGCCGCCCGCGCTGGATGGCCTGGTACATGGGGGATCCGCCGCGCAAGATGGTCACGCGCTACATGAAGCGCCTGACGGCCAACCAGGCCCGCGTGGACTACCACGCCTACTACCACATGAACGTGGCCACCGAGCCGCGGCTCGCGCGCTTCAAGCAGCGCGTGGGCGCAGCCATGGCGCGCTTCGCCTGAACCACGCAAGAGGAACCGACCCATGATGCACGGCTACATCCCCCCGCACCGCTTCCTTCCCTACCTGAGCTGGACGGAAGTCAACGCCCTGCCCGACCGCCAGAACACGGTCATCGTGCTGCCGGTCGGCGCGATCGAACAGCACGGCCCGCACCTGCCCTGCGCCGTCGACAGCGTGATATCCGCCGGCGTGCTGGGCAAGGCGCTGGAGAAGCTGCCGGCCGACGTGCGTGCCTTCGGCCTCGCGCCCATCACCTACGGCAAGAGCGACGAGCACCTGCACTTCCCCGGCACCATGACGCTGACCGGGCCGACGCTGCTGAACGTGGTCCAGGAGATCGGCGAATCGGTCTACCGCGCGGGCTTTCGCAAGCTGCTGCTGGCCAACGGCCACGGCGGCCAGCCGCAGGTGCTGGAGATGGCCGCGCGCGAGCTGCGCCTGCGCCACGGCGACTTCGTGATCGTGCCCTTCCACGTATCGCGCCTGCCGAACGCGTCGGGCAAGTACGTGAGCGAACAGGAGAAGAAGCTGGCCATGCACGCGGGCCACTCCGAGACGGCGCTGCTGCTGGCGCTGGCGCCCGACACCGTGCACATGGAGCGCGCCGTCGCCAACTTCCCGCCGCCCTTCCCGTCGAAGCTGCTGTCGCAGGACGGCCGCCCGGCCTGCGCCTGGACGGCGCGCGACTTCGGCCCCAGCGGCGTCATCGGCGATCCGACCGGCGCCACGGCCCAACAAGGCGCCGAGATCCTGGAGACGCTGTCGGACAGCTGGGTCCAGGCGATCACCGATCTCTTCCACATGCAGTGGGTGGTGCGCGATGTGCAGTCCTGGGGCCGTGTGCACCAGCGCGGCCACATCGAGGCCGGCACCCACTGAGCCGCCGGCGCGGCCCGCATTTTGCAAGTCCGTCCCCACCACCCCACACGTCGAGAGGCCCCATGAAACCCTTTTGCACCGTCCTTGCAACCGCCGCCATCCTGGCTTTCTCCGCCGGCGCCCAGGCGCAGGAAAAGCTGACCTACATGACCAACTGGTATGCGCAGGCCGAGCACGGCGGCTTCTACCAGGCGGTGGCCAACGGCACGTACAAGAAGCACGGCCTCGACGTGACCATCAAGATGGGCGGGCCGCAGGTCAACATCCTGCAGCTGCTGGCCGCGGGCCAGGCCGACTGCATCATGGGCAGCAGCGACATGCAGATGATGGTGGCGCGCTCGGGCGGCCTGCCGGTGGTCACCGTCGCCGCCATCTTCCAGAAGGATCCGCAGGTCTTCATCGCCCACGAGCACGTCAAGAGCTTCGAGGACATGAAGGACAAGACCATCCTCATCGCGCCGGCGGCGCAGCGCGGCTACTGGCTGTGGATGAAGAACAAGTTCGGCTTCCAGGATTCGCAGACCCGCCCCTACACCTTCAACATCCAGCCCTTCGTCGCCGACAAGAACACGGTGCAGCAGGGCTATCTCACCTCCGAGCCCTTCGCGGTGCAGAAGGCCGGCGTCAAGGCCCGGACCTTCCTGTTCGCCGACGCCGGCTGGACCTCCTACGCCACCACCATCTCTTGCATGGAAGACACGGTGAAGAACCGCCCGAAGGCGGTCGAGGCCTTCGTCAAGGCCACCATGGAAGGCTGGAAGAGCTTCCTGGCCGATCCGGCGCCCGGTGCCGCGCTGATCAAGAAGGACAACCCGAACATGAGCGACGAGCAGATCGCGTATTCGGTCGGCAAGCTCAAGGAGATGGGCATCATCACCTCGGGCGAGGCCGCGACCTCGGGCATCGGTTTCATGAACGAGGCCCGCGTGAAGCAGAACCACGAGTTCCTGCTGGCCAACAAGCTGGTGGAGCCGGGCAAGGTGAAGCTGGAGGACGCCTTCCGCCTCGAGTGGGTGAAGGCCGCGAAGGTGCTGCCATGATGCGCGAACCCCCGGCGGTGCTGGCACAGGCCGCGCCCGCGATCGAAGTCCTGTCGGCGCACAAGACCTACCCCAACGGGACGGTGGCCCTGCAGCCGGTCGACCTGACCATTCCCGAAGGCGAGTTCGTCACGCTCCTGGGCCCCTCGGGCTGCGGCAAGAGCACGCTGCTGAAGATGGTCGCGGGCCTGCTGGAGCCCACCGACGGCCGCCTGCTGTTGTGGCGCAAGCCGGTGGACCAGCTCGACGCCACCGGCAAGAAGATGGCCTTCGTCTTCCAGTCGCCCACGCTCATGCCCTGGGCCACGGTGGAGAGCAACGTGCGCCTTCCGCTGGACCTGGCGGGCGTGCCACGCGCCGAGGCCGACGGCCGCGTGGCCGACGCCCTGGCGCTGGTGGGCCTGGCGAAGTTCGCGAAGGCGCTGCCGCGTGCCTTGTCGGGCGGCATGCAGATGCGCGTGTCCATCGCGCGCAGCCTGGTGGTGCAGCCCAACCTTCTGCTGATGGACGAGCCCTTCGGCGCGCTCGACGAGATCACGCGCCACAAGCTCGACGCCGACCTGCTGGAGCTATGGCGCCAGAAGAAGCTGACCGTGGTCTTCGTGACGCACTCCATCCACGAGGCGGTGTTCCTGTCCAACCGCGTCGTGATGATGGCCGCACGCCCGGGCCGCATCGTCGAGGAGTTCGTCATCGACGAGCCCTACCCGCGCAAGCCGGAGTTCATGGTGACCCCGCGCTTCGCCGAATACGCCCGGCGCCTGCAGGAATCGCTGCTGCGGGCGAGCCAGGCCACCGACGAGGAAACGACATGACCGTGAAGAAGAACTACGAGAAGGTGCTCTACCCCGCGGTGGTCGCCTTCGTGCTGCTGGCCCTGTGGCAGGGCGCCGTCACCGGGCTGAAGCTGCCCCCCTACCTGGTGCCTTCGCCCATCCTCATGTTCCAGACGCTGGTGACCGACTTCGCGTCGCTGGGCGGCGCGCTGCTCTTCACCCTGAAGATCACGCTGCTGTCCTTCCTGCTGGCGGTGGTGATCGGCGTGCTGATCTCCTTCCTGTTCGTGCAGAGCCGCAAGGTCGAGACGGCGCTGTTCCCCTACGCCGTCCTGCTGCAGGTGACGCCCATCGTGGCGGTGGCGCCGCTGATCATCATCTGGGTGAAGAACCCGACGGCCTCGCTGGTGATCTGCGCGGCGCTGGTGGCGCTGTTCCCCATCATCTCGAACACCACACTGGGCCTGCGCAGCATCGACCCCGACCTGCAAAGCTACTTCGCGATGAACCGCGCCGGCCGCATGCAGACGCTGCTGCGCCTGCGCATCCCGAGTGCCCTGCCCTACTTCTTCGGCGGCCTGCGCATTTCCAGCGGCCTCGCGCTGATCGGCGCGGTGGTGGCCGAATTCGTCGCCGGCACCGGCGGCAACAGCACCGGCCTGGCCTACCAGATCCTGTTCGCCGGCTACCAGCTGAACATCCCGCGCATGTTCGCCGCCCTGCTGCTGATCTCGCTCACGGGGGTGGCGCTGTTCGTCGCCATGGCCTGGCTGACCAAGCTGGCCCTCGGCTCCTGGCACGCCAGCGAACTTTCCCGCGACTGATGCCGCCGCGCGTCGAGCGCGCCGCCGCTCGACGCCCCAAAGCCCAACGCCCAACGCCCCGCCCATGAACGCCCCCATCCACCCCATCGAACAACTGCACGTCGCGCTGCCCGATCTCGACTGGGTCACCGATGCAACGCGTATCCAGCGGCTGTCGCAGGACTTCTCGTGGTTCAGTCCGGTGCTCAAGCGCCAGCTGGCCGGCAAGTCGGCCGACGCCGTGGTCAAGCCGCGCAACGAGGACGAGCTGCGCCGCCTGGTGGCGCTGTGCGCGCGGCTGCGCATTCCCATCACCATCCGCGGCGCCGGCACCGGCAACTACGGCCAGGCCGTGCCGCTCGAAGGCGGCGTGCTGCTGGACATGAGCGGCTACAACCAGTTCCTGTGGGCGCGCGAGGGCGCGGCACGGGCCCAGGCCGGCATCCGCCTGCACGAGTTCGAGAAGGAGACGCGCGCGCGCGCCAACATGGAGCTGCGCTGCATGCCCTCGACCTTCCGCCTGGCCACGCTGGGCGGCCTGTTCGGCGGCGGCTTCGGCGGCATCGGCTCCATCAACCATGGCCCGCTCGCCGCCCGCGGCAACGTGCTGGGCATCAAGGCCATGACCATCGAGGAGGAGCCGCGGGTGGTGGAACTGCGCGGGCCCGAAGCGCTGCTGATGCACCACCTGTGGGGCACCAACGGCCTGGTGCTCGAGGTGGAGCTGGCCCTGGCCCCGGCCCATCCCTGGCAGGAGCACTTCGTGGTGTTCCGCTCCTTCGACGACGCGCTGGAATTCGGCCAGGCCGTGGCGAGCGCACCCGGCATCGTCAAGCGCGAGGTCGGCCTGCTGGCCGACCCCATCCCCGGCTACCTCCGGGGCCACGCGGCCGAACTTCCCCCCGGCTGCCACGCCCTGGTGCTCGCCATCGCGCCGGTGAGCGAGCCGGCCGTGCGCGACCTGGCGGCGCAGTGGCGCGGCGAGATCACCTACACCAAGGGCGCCGAGGAGATCGCGCGCACCATGCGCACGCTGCTCGAATACACCTGGAACCACACCACGCTGATGGCGCTGAAGGTCGACAAGACCATGACCTACCTGCAAAGCGCCTTCACCCCCGGCCAGCACCTGCAGCAGGTGCGGCGCATGCACGAGATGCTGAGCCCCGAAGTGCAGATGCATGCCGAATTCATCCGCGGCATGGACGGCCAGCTCACCTGCACGGCGCTGCAGGTGGTGAAGTTCAGCACCGAGGAGCGGCTGCAGGAGATCATGCAGCTGCACCGCGACAACGGCGTGCGCATCAACGATCCGCACGTGTTCATCGTCGAGGACGGCAAGGCGGGCGGCGACCTGCCCCAGGCCATCCTGGACATGAAGAAGCGCTTCGACCCGCTGAACCTGCTGAACCCGGGCAAGGCCCGCGCCTTCGCGAAGGCCGCCGCGTGAGCACCATGGGCCGGCCCATGGCCAACTACGCCGCGGCGCGGCGCGCCGGCGACTTCCTGTTCGTCAGCGGCGTGGTGGCGGTCGACCCGGCGCGCGGCGCGGTGGTGCAGTCGTACGAAGATCTCCCCGCCCATGCGCGCGAGCAGCTGCGCGCGCTGGGCTACGACACCGGCCAGATGACCGTCGACCTCTACGAAGCGCCGGCGGTGGCCCAGAGCTGGTTCGTGCTCGAACGCATCCGGCAGCTCGCGCTCGAACATGGTGCATCGATGCCCAATGCGATCAAGCTGGTGCAGTACTTCCGCGACCTGCGCCACTACCCCTTCTACAACCGCGTGCGCGGCCTGTTCTACGGCGACGATCCGCCTGCCAGCACCGTGGTCGAAGTGGCACGGTTCATGCCTTCCGACCAGGCACTGATCGAAGTGGAGGCCACCATCCATCTTCCCCGCTGACCCGCCGCCGCGCGCAAGCGCCAAGGACGGGTCCCCCCTTGCAGAGTAGAAGCAGTCAGCGGCCATGGGCCGCGGGTCATTGCTCTGATTTTCCACCGTTGTACCCACCGGAGAATCCGATGAAATCTGCACTCACCGCCCTGGCGCTCGTCGCCGCATCCGCGCTCGCCCACGCCCAGGACAAGGTCACCTTCCTCACCAGCTGGTACGCCCAAGCCGAACACGGCGGGTACTACCAGGCCGTGGCCACCGGCATCTACAAGAAATACAACCTGGACGTCACCATCAAGATGGGCGGCCCGCAGGTCAACGTCATGCAGCTGCTGGGCGCCGGCCAGGCCGACTTCGTGATGGGCAAGGACTTCCAGGTGCTGTCCGCCATCGAGGCCGGCATGCCCGCCACCACCGTGGCCGCGGTGTTCCAGAAGGACCCGCAGGGCATGATGACGCATCCCGACGCCAAGGGCCTGGACGACCTGAAGGACAAGACCATCCTGGTCGCCTCCAGCGGCCGCACCAGCTGGTGGCCCTGGCTGTCGAAGAAGTACGGCCTGAAGGACGAGCAGACCCGCCCCTACACCTTCAACCTGCAGCCCTTCTTCTCCGACACCAGGATCGCCCAGCAGGGCTTCCCCGGTTCCGAGCCCTTCAGCGCCGAGAAGGCCGGCCACAAGGTCAACTTCTTCCTGTTCGCCGACGCCGGCTACCCACCCTACGGCAACACCATCGTCGCCATGCAGAAGACGGTGAAGGAACGCCCGGAGGTGGTGCAGCGCTTCGTCAAGGCCACGCTGGAAGGCTGGAAGAGCTACCTGGCCAACCCCGCGCCCGGCAACGCGCTGATCAAGCAGGACAACCCGAAGATGGAGGACGACGTCCTGGCCTTCTCGGTGCGGCAGATGAACGCGATGAAGTTCTTCGACGGCGGCGATGCGGCCAAGGCCGGCCCCGGCATCATGACCGACGCCCGCTGGAAGCAGACCTACGACCTGATGGTCGCCAGCAACCTGCTCAAGCCGCTGCCGAACTGGAAGGACGCGTACACGCTGCAGTTCGTCAAGGACCTGAAGACCGCGCCCTGAGGCCGCCATGCTGGTGACGCGACAACCGGTGCTGCGCGGGTTCTGGTACGCCATCATGCCGATGGCGAAGCTGGAAGCCGGCCCGCAGCCCTTCACCCTGCTCGGCGAGGACATCGTCCTGTGGAAGCAGGCCAATGGCAAGCCCGCGGCCGTGCGCGACCGTTGCTGCCACCGCACGGCGAAGCTCTCCAAGGGCTTCGTCGATGGCGACCACATCGCCTGCGGCTACCACGGCTGGCAGTACGACTGCAGCGGCGCCTGCGTGAAGATCCCGCAGCAGCAGCCCGACGCGCCCATTCCGAGCGCCGCCCGCGTGCCCGGCTACCACTGCCAGGAGCGCTTCGGCTATGCCTGGGTGGCGCTGGACGACCCGCTGCTGCCGCTGCTGGACACCGAGGAGGAACACCTCGGCTTTCGCCGCGTCCACCAGTTCGACGAGACCTGGAACACCGGCGCGCTGCGGCTGATGGAGAACTCCTTCGACACGGCGCACTTCGCCTTCGTCCACAAGGGAACCTTCGGCCAGGGCGACCAGCCACGGCCGCAGCACTTCTCGCTGGACGAGACCGACTACGGCTTCGAGGCGCGGGTGGTGCTGGAGATCATCAACCCGCCGGACTCGCACCGCGTCACCGGCACCACCGATCCGGTGACCACCCGCACCTTCTCCAACCAGTGGCACCTGCCCTTCCTGCGCAAGCTGGGGCTGTCCTATCCGAGCGGCGTGCGCCACACCATCTTCACCTGCGCGACGCCGATCGACGACGGCCGCATCCAGCTGATCCAGTGGCTGTACCGCAACGATTCGGAAGACGACTGCCCCGCTGCGCTGCTGAACGACTGGGACACGCGGGTGGTGGCCGAGGACAAGGACGTCCTCGACTTCGGCGTCGATCCCGACGCGCCGGTGGACATCGCCCGGCGCGACGAGCAGAGCATGGCCAGCGACCGGCCCGGCCTGCTGATGCGCAAGCGGCTGCTGCAGCTGCTGCGCGAGCACGGAGAACAGGAAGTGCACGGCTGGAACAGCGGCCGTCCCACCGAGGAATCACTCACATGCTGACCACCAAACAGAACGTCCTGCGCCGCTTCTGGTACGCGCTGATGCCGATGTCCTTCCTCGACGACGGCCCCCGCCCCTTCCGCCTCATGGGCGAGGACATCGTCGTCTGGAAGCAGGCCGACGGCACGCCCGCGGCGGTGGCCGACCGCTGCTGCCACCGCACCGCCAAGCTGTCCAGGGGCTTCGTCGAGAACGGCAACCTCGTCTGCGGCTACCACGGCTGGACCTACGACTGCACCGGCGCCTGCATCCGCATCCCGCAACAGGCCGAGGGGGCGCCCATTCCGCCCGGCGCCAAGGTGCCCGGCTACCGCGCCCAGGAGAAGTACGGCTACGTCTGGGTGGCGCTCGAGGAGCCGCTGCGGCCCATCCCGCACTTCCCCGAGGATGGCGCGCTCGGCTACCGCCGCATCTTCCAGTTCTACGAGGAATGGAAGACCTCGCCCCTGCGCATGATGGAGAACTCCTTCGACAACTCGCACTTCTCCTTCGTGCACAAGGCCAACTTCGGCATGATCGACAACCCGCGGCCGGCGCCTTACGCGTTCCGCGAGACCGACTACGGCTTCGAGGCCGAGACCACGGTGCCGATCAAGAACCCGCCGGAAAGCCACGCCATCACGGGCACGACGGAGCCGGTGACCAACCGCCACCTGGTCAACCGCTACTACCTGCCGTTTTGCCGCCGCTTCGGCTGCACCTATCCGGCCAGCGGCACCGACCACATCATCTACAACTGCGCGACGCCGATCGACGACGACCGCATGATGCTGGTGCAGTGGCTGTACCGCAACGACACCGAAGCCCAGTGCAGCACCGAGCAGCTGATCGAGTGGGACAAGGCCATCACCATCGAGGACCGCGAGATCCTGGAGGCCACGGATCCCGATGCCGCGGTCGACCCGACCCGCCGCACCGAGCTCCACATGGCATCGGACAAGCCGGGACTGATCATCCGCAAGCAACTGTTCGACCTGCTCAAGGCGCACGGCGAACAGGAGATCCACCGCGGCAACCTGCCGGTCATGATGAAGAAGGTGCCCGCATGAGCAGCAATTTCCTGGTCCGCAACGCCACCGCCATCCTGACCGGCCTGAAGGGTGACGCCGCCCGCGCGCAGGGCTGCGACCTGCGCGTGCGCGACGGCAGGATCGCCGCCATCGGGACGCTGGCGCCCGAGGCGGGCGAGCGGCAGATCGACGCCACCGACTGCGTGGTCTACCCCTCCTGGGTCAACACCCACCACCACCTGTTCCAGTCGCTGCTCAAGGGCGACCCGGTGGGGCTCAACGCGACGCTGACGCCGTGGCTGACCGCCACGCCGATGCGCCTGCGGCCGCTGATGACGGAGAACGACTTCCGGCTGGCCGCGCGCATCGGCCTGCTGGAGCTGGCCCTGTCCGGCTGCGGCACGGTGGCCGACCACAACTACCACTACTACCCGGACATGCCGTACGACAGTTCGGCCATCCTGTTCGAGGAAGCGGCGAAGCTGGGCCTGCGCTTCGTGCTGTGCCGCGGCGGCGGCACGCTGTCGCGCGCCTCGCAGGGCACGGACCTGCCGCCGGCCGCGCGCCCGGAAACCCTGGACGGCTACCTGCGGGACATGCAGCGGCTGGCACGCGAGTTCCACGACCCGGCGCCGGACGCCATGCGCCGCGTCGTGATGTCGCCGACCACGCCGCCGCACTCCATGCTGCCGCAGGAGATGAAGGAAACCGCGCGCGTGGCCCGCGAACTGGGCCTGAAGATGCACTCGCACCTGTCGGAGACGGTCCACTACCAGGACACCGTGGAAGAGAAGCACCGCATGAAGCCGGTGCACTTCTGCGAAACCATCGACTGGCTGGGATCCGACGTGTGGTTCGCCCACCTGGTGAAGCTGGACGACGACGAGATCGAACTCCTGGGCAAGACCCGCACCGGCATCGCGCACTGCCCGCAGAGCAACGGCCGCCTGGGCAGCGGCATCGCGCCGGTACGCAAGCTCGATGCAGCCGGCGCCAAGGTGTCGATCGGCGTGGACGGCGCGGCCTCGAACGAGGCGGCAGACATGATCATGGAGACGCACACCGCCTGGCTGATGGCGCGCGCCCGCGACGGCTACGAGGCCAAGGCCCATTTCCGCGGCGGCCAGGGCGAGGCGGACGCCGCCGCGACCACCATCGAGGACGTGGTGCGCTGGGGCAGCGCCGGCGGCGCCGACGTGCTGGGGCTGGACGCCATCGGCACGCTGGAGCCGGGCAAGGCGGCGGACTTCTCCATCTACGGCCTCGACCGCAACCCGCGCTACTTCGGCTTGCACGACCCCGCCATCGGTCCGGTGGCCGCGGGCGGCACGGCGGACCTGCGCTACCTGTTCGTCGGCGGCAAGGAAGTGGTGCGCGACGGCCGCGTGCCAAACGTCGACGTCATCGCCCTGGGCCGCGAAAGCCGCGCCGCGGTGAAGGCGCTGCTGGGCCGGCTCTGAGCATGCGCGACGTCTCCGACTTCGTCGCCGCGCTCGGCGACGTGCCGGTGGTCACCGACCGCGAGCAGGTGCGCCGGCGCAGCCGCGACATGACGGCGCAGTTCAGCCCGGTGATGAAGCAGGACGCGCTGGAGCACGTGGCCGACGTGCTGGTGCGCCCGCGCGACAAGGCCGACGTGTTGCGGGTGGCCGCGGCCGCCGCGCGCACGCGCATGCCGCTGATGATGCGCGGCGCCGGCACCTGCAACTTCGGCCAGGGCATTCCCCTGGCCGGCGGCGCGCTGGTCGACATGACGGCGCTGAACAAGGTGCTGTGGTCGCGCGAGGGGCGCGTGCGCGCCGAGGCCGGCGCCCGCCTCCTGGCCATCGACGACGCGCTGCGGCCGGGCGGCTTCGAGCTGCGCATGCACGCGTCCACCAGGCGGGCCGCCACCATCGGCGGCTTCGTGGGCGGCGGCCATGCCGGCGTGGGCAGTTGCGCCTGGGGCATCCTGCGCGATCGCGGCAACATCCTGGGACTGGAGGTCGTCAGCGTGGAGGAAGAACCGCGCACCGTGCAGCTCACCGGCGACCGCGTCAACCTCGTGCACCATGCCTACGGCAGCAACGGGATCATCACCGAGGTCGAGATGCCGCTGGCGCCGGCCTGGCCGTGGCGCGAGCGGATCGTGGTATTCCCGGCCTTCATGACGGCGGTGCGGTTCGCCCACGCGCTGGCCACCTCCGACGGCATTCCCAAGAAGCTGGTCACGGTGCTCAACGGCCGCACCTGGTCCATGATGCCGGGGCTGCAGCCGTACGGCGATGCATCGTGCGACGGCCTGGTGCTGGCCATGGTGGCCGCGCCCTTCGCCGAATCGTTCGACGCGCTGGTGCGCGCGTTCGGCGGCCGCGTGACCTCCGATGCGGCCGAGGGCCAGGGACCCTACCATGGGCCGATCTACGAATACGCCTGGGGCCACACGCGCCTGCACATCAACCGCACGCGGCCGGAGATCGTCACCACGGTGGGCCTCTACCTGGACCCGGATGCCGTCGAAGCGATCGCCCGCACCTGGCGCCGCCTGGGCGGCGAGGCCGGCATGCATTTCGAAGTGAAGCGCTTCGACGGCCAGCTGGGCTTCCAGGGCATGCCCTTGTTCGCCTACCGCGACGAGCAGCAGCTCGCCGCCATCATGCGCGGCATGGCCGACGACGGCGCGCAGGTGGCCAACAACCACACCTTCCTGGTCAAGGAAGGCGGCATGAAGCCGGTGGACGCCGAGGACGTTGCGTTCAAGCGGGCGATGGATCCGCACGACCTCATGAATCCGGGCAAGCTGCGTTTCGGGGCGCCGGCGCAGGAGGAGGAGTTGCCGAGTGCGGGGTGGAAGTTCCGGGGCGCGGCGGCGGAGGTTTGAACCGCGCCTCGTGCTCCCGCTGCGCGCGCACACCCTGCCGGATCCCTGCTTCTCGGGTGTGCCCGCGCAGCGAGCGCACCACCCGCCCCTGCGCCCCCATCACGCGATGATGTAGGCCCCCGCCCCGGTCGACAGCAGCTTCCCGTCGGCGCCCAGGAACTCCATCCGCGTGCTGGCCACCCGCGAGCCCAGGCGGATCACCTCCGCCGTCAGCGTGAAGTGCTCGCCGATGCCCGGGCGCAGGTAGTCGACGCGCAGGTCGATGGTCCCCAGCTTGGCGAAGCGCTGCAGCCGCTGCTCTGGCGGCTCGTCCATGTGGCGCGCACCGATGGCCGCCATCACCGCGAGTCCCGCGATCGCGTCGAGGCCGGCGCTGATCACGCCGCCATGGATGCGGTTGTACAAGTAGTGCCCGACCAGCGCGTGGCGCATGTCGATGCGGCCCTCCACGCGCTCGGGCGCCAGCCGCGTGATGCGCAGCCCGATGGTCCGGTTGAAGACGATCTTTTCCTCGAAGATCGCCTTGAGCCCGTTGATGAAATCGTCCTCGAAGACGACCGGCGCGGCCGGCGGATGGCGCGTCATAGGCCGAGCTTCCTGGCCGCGAGGTCCTTCATGACCTCCTCCGCGCCGCCACCGATCATCATCACCTTCACCTCGCGGTAGATGCGCTCGCACTTCGTGCCGCGCATGTAGCCCATGCCGCCCAGGATCTGCACGGCCTGGTCGGCGCAGAACTGCAGGGTCTGCGTGGCCTGGTTCTTCAGCATGCAGACCTGCGCGACCAGATCGGGGTCGGATTCCAGCCTGGTGCCGCGCGAGGAAATGGGAATCTGACCCCAATTCTCGTCGGCCAGGGCGGTGACGGAATTGAGCCAGGCCTCGGTGGCGTGGATGCGCATCTGCATGTCGACCAGCTTGTGGCGCACCACCTGCTTGTCGATGAGCGCGCCGCCGAAGGCCTGGCGCTCGCGGGCCCAGGCCAGCGCTTCGTCGAGGCAGGCCTGGGCCAGGCCCAGGGCCATGGCCGCCATGGTCAGGCGCTCGCCGTTGAAGTTGCCCATGATGATCTTGAAGCCGGCGCCCTCCTCGCCCACCAGCAAGCGCGCGGGGACGCGCACGCCGTCGAAGCGCAGGTGCGCGGTGTCGCTGCACAGCCACCCCATCTTGTCCAGCCGGGTGCGCGTGAGCCCGGGCGCGTCGCCAGGCACCACCAGCAGGGAGATGCCAGAGGCGCCGCGGCTGCCAGGCTCCCCGGTGCGCACGGCCACCGTGATCCAGTCGGCGCGCATGCCGGAAGTGATGAAGACCTTCTCGCCATCGAGGACGTAGTCGCCACCTTCGCGCCGCGCCCTGGTCCGCAGCGCCGCCACGTCGGAGCCGGCATCTGGCTCCGTGATGGCCAGCGCCGCGATCTGCTCGCCGCGCAGCACGCCCGGGATCACCTCCTGCTGCAGCGCGTCGCTGCCGTGGCGCAGCAGCGGCGGCAGCCCGATGTTGTGCGAGAAGAGGCTGGCCAGGAAGCCGCCGCTGGCGCCCCAGCGGCTCATGGCCACCGACAGCGCATTGCGCACCGCATGCGGCACCGGCGTGCCACCCAGTTCCTCGGGATAGCCCAGGCCGAGGATGCCCAGCGTGCCGGCCTCGCGCACCACTTCGCGCGGAACCTCGCCCGCGGCTTCCCACGCCGCAAGCCCGGGCAGCACGCGCCGGTCCATGAAGCGGCGCACGCTGTCGGCGAAGACGCCGAGCTCGAAGCCGTCGCCGCTCATGCGGCCGCCGCGAAGGTGAGCAGCACACGCGCGGTCGCCACCTGCTGACCCGCCTCCACCTGCACCGACTGGACCACCGCGTCGTGCGGCGCCGCCAGCGCATGTTCCAGTTTCATCGATTCGATCACCAGCAAGGCTTCTCCTTTGCGCACCGCGCGGCCTGCCGCCGCATGGACGGCGATCACGCGGCCGTTGAAGGGCGCCCGCAGCTCTTCGGCGCCGCCCGCGCCGCCGGCGGCTCGCGGCGGGTCGAAGGACGCATCCTGCAGGAACAGGTCGACCGCGCCCACCTGCGCGTGCCAGCGGCCCTCGCCCAGCGGCACCGCGCGTCCTGCACTGGGTGCCACGCCCTCGGCCTCACAGACCGGGACGTCGAGCAAGGCTTCGCGATGCCGCACGCGCAAGGGCCGCGGGAAGGGCGAGGCCAGCGCGGGCGCGCTGCCACCCGGCAGCAGGGCGGCATAGGCGGCCTCGGCCGCAACGGTCCATTCGTCCTTGCGCAGGCCGCGGCGCAGGTCGTCGCCCTGCTCCGCCAGGAAGGGCACCAGTGCCTGGCCGGCGGCGAAGACCGGATGCCGCAGGCAGGCGGCCAGCAGGCCGCGGTTGGTGGGCAGGCCCAGCAGCTGCAGTTCGTCCAGGGCGGTGGCGAGCTTGTCGAGGGCCTGCGCGCGCGTCGGCGCGTGGGCGATGAGCTTGCCCAGCATGGAGTCGTACCAGGGCGGCACCTCCAGGCCCTCGAAGATGGCATGGTCGAAGCGCAGCGACTCCCCGCCGCAACCGCCACCATCCTCCGCCAGCGCGGGCGGGGCGAAATGCCGGACCGTGCCGGTATGCGGGGCGAAGTTCTCGTCCTCGGCGCACAGGCGCACCTCGATGGCATGGCCATGGAAGCGGACCTCCTTCTGGCGCCGGGGCAGGTGCTCGCCGCGGGCGATGCGCAGCTGCCACTCCACCAGGTCGAAGCCCGTGATCATCTCGGTGACGGGATGCTCCACCTGCAGGCGGGTGTTCATCTCCATCAGGTAGAAGGCGCCGTCCTCCACCAGGAATTCGACCGTGCCGGCACCGACGTAGCCGGCGGCCTGCGCGAGCTCGATCGCGGCCTGCCCCATGCGCTCGCGCAGCGCGGCGTCCACCGCGGGGCTGGGGGCCTCCTCGATGATCTTCTGGTGGCGCCGCTGCACCGAGCAGTCGCGCTCGCCCAGGTGGATGGCCGATCCATGCAGGTCGCAGAACACCTGCACCTCCACATGGCGCGGCCGCAGCAGCGCGCGTTCCAGCAGCAACTCGCCCGAACCGAAGGCCGATTGCGCCTCGGAGCGCGCGCCGCGCAGCGCGCCATCGAGCTGGTCGAAGCCGGTCACCAAGCGCATGCCGCGCCCGCCGCCGCCGGCCGCCGCCTTCACCATCAGCGGCAGGCCGATGGCGCGGGCCGCGGCCAGCATGCCGTCCTCCGACTGGTCGGCGCCCTGGTAGCCGGGCAGGCAGGGAATGCCCCGGGCCTGCGCCAACTGCCTGGCCTGCGACTTGTTGCCCAGCGTGC
This sequence comes from Pseudomonadota bacterium, assembly GCA_023436025.1. GTDB lineage: Bacteria > Pseudomonadota > Gammaproteobacteria > Burkholderiales > Burkholderiaceae_C > Ramlibacter. The sequence continues at coordinate 19,415 of JAEZKX010000423.1, forward strand.
GGATCGCCGCCGCCGGCGGGCCGACCCAGGTCAGGCCGGCATCCTCCACGGCCTGCGCGAAGTCCGCGTTCTCGCTGAGGAAGCCGTAGCCGGGGTGCACCGCGTCGCAGCCGGTGGCGCGCGCCGCCGCCAGCAGCTTGTCGATGCGCAGGTAGGTGTCGGCCGGAGCGTCGCCCCCCAGGGCATGCGAGCGTCCCGCTTCGCGCACGTGCAGCGCGCGCGCATCGGCATCGGAATGCACCGCCGCCGTGGCGATGCCCATCCGGTGCGACGTGCGGATCAGGCGGCGGGCGATCTCGCCGCGGTTGGCAACGAGCAGGCGGCGGATCTTCATCCCTGCACCGGCGGCCGCTTGGCGATGCCCATCAGCTTGGCCAGGATGCCCATCATCACCTCGTCGGCGCCGCCGCCGATGGAGGCCAGGCGGCCGTCGCGGAACAGGCGCGACACCTTGTTCTCGATGGTGTAGCCCATGCCGCCCCAGAACTGCAGGCAGGTGTCGGGCACCAGGCGCATCAGGCGGCCGGCCTTCAGCTTGGCCATGGTGGCCAGCTCCAGCACGTCCTGGCCCTGCACGTACATCTCGCAGGCACGGTAGGTCAGGGCCCGCAGCGCCTCGACCTCGGTCTTGCATTCGGCCAGCTTGAACTGCACCCACTGCTGGTCGGCCAGCGACGACCCGAACAGCTTGCGCTCCTGCGCCCATTCGATGGTCCACTGGATGCAGTTGGTGAGCGACTGCAGCGAATTGGCCGCGCACCACAGGCGCTCCTCCTGGAACTGCTGCATCTGGTAGAGGAAGCCGTGGCCCTCCTCGCCGATGCGGTGGCGCTGGGGCACGCGCACCTCGTCGAAGTAGATCAGCCCGGTGTCGCTGGAATGCATGCCGATCTTGCGGATCTTGCGCGCCACCTCGATGCCCGGGCGCAGCTTGCCGTTCTCGCGCAGCGGCACGACCACCAGGCTCTTGTTGCGGTGCACCGGTCCTTCGCCCGTGTTCACCAGCATGCACATCCAGTCGGCCTGCAAGCTGTTGGTGATCCACATCTTCTGGCCGGTGATGACATAGTCGCCGCCGTCCTTGCGCGCGCGGCTGCGGATGCCCGAGACGTCGCTGCCCGCGCCCGGCTCGCTGACGCCGATGCAGGTGACCACGTCGCCCGCGATCGCCGGCGCCAGGAACTCGCGCTGGAGCGCCTCGCTGCCGAAGCGCGCCAGCGCCGGCGTGGCCATGTCGGTCTGCACGCCGATGGCCATGGGCACGCCGCCGCAGTCGGTGTGCCCCAGCGCCTCCGCCATCGCCATGGCGTACGAGTAGTCCAGGCCGGCGCCGCCATGGGCCTCGGGCTTGGACAGGCCCAGCAGTCCGAGCTGGCCCAGGCGCTTGAACACCTGGTGCGCCGGGAAGATCTCGGCGGCCTCCCACTCCTCGACATGCGGATTGATCTCGTCGTCGATGAAGCGCTTGAGCGTCTTCTGGATGGCGAGGTGCTCGTGGCTGTAGTTCATGGAGTCTCCTTCACATGCGGGCCACGCCGAACTGCATGGGGTGGGGCCTGCGGGCGGCGCCCTCGGCGATGGTGTCGAGGCAGAACGCGAGCACGTCGCGCGTGTCGCGCGGATCGATCACGCCGTCGTCCAGCAGCAGGCCCGAGGTGTGGAAGGCGTCGGCCTGGGCCTCGAACAGGGACACGATGCGCTCGAACTGCCGGCCGGCCTGCACCGGGTCGGGCGCGATGCCCTTGCGGGCCAGCGCGGCCTCGGTGACGATCTGCATGGTGCGCGCCGCCTGCTCGCCGCCCATCACCGCCGTCCGGGCGCCGGGCCAGGTGAAGAGGAAGCGCGGCGCATAGGCGCGTCCGCACATGCCGTAGTTGCCGGCGCCGAAGGACGCACCGCACTGGATGGTGAGTTGCGGCACCGTGGCATTGCTCACCGCCTGGATCATCTTGCTGCCGTGCTTGATCATGCCGGCCTGCTCGCTCTCGCGCCCCACCATGTAGCCGGTGGTGTTCTGCAGGTAGACGATGGCGTGGCCCAGCTGGCACATCCACTGGATGAAGTGCGTTGCCTTGTTGGCGCCGGCCACGTCGATCGGGCCGTTGTTGCCGATGAAGCCCACCGGGTGGCCGGCGATGGCGCCCTGGGCGCAGACGGTTGCCGTGCCATGGAGCGGCTTGAACTCGAGCAGCGATCGGTCATCGACCAGCCGCACCATGACTTCGCGCAGGTCGACCGGCTCGCGCAGGTGGGTGGGCAGCAGGCCGAGGAGTTCGTCGCGGGCCGCGTCGGGCGCGCCCTGCTGCCGCGGCGCGGCGACACCGTCGGCGGCCCGCAGGCGCGCCACCACGTCGCGCGCGATGCCCAGGGCCTGGCGATCGTCCTCGGCCAGGTATTCGCCCAGGCCGGAGACCGCCGTGTGCATCTCGGCCCCGCCGAGCTCCTCCTCCGTCGCCACCTCGCCCGTCGCCGCCTTCAGCAGGGGCGGCCCCGCGAGGAAGGCGCGCGAACGCCCCCGCACCATGATGACGATGTCGCTCAACCCCGGCATGTAGGCGCCGCCCGCGGTGCCGGAGCCGTGCTGCACCGTGATCACCGGGATGCCGGCCGCCGACAGCCGCGCGAGGTTGCGAAACAGCGCGCCGCCATGCACGAAGCCATCCACCCGGTACTTCATGAGGTTGGCGCCGGCGCTCTCGACCAGGTGCAGGAAGGGCAGCCGGTTCTGCAGCGCGATCTCCTGCACGCGCAGGATCTTGTCCAGGCCCATGGCCTGGATGGCGCCGGCCTCGATGCCCGAGTCGCTGGCCACCACCATGCAGCGCACGCCGCTGACGAAGCCGATACCGGCGATCATGCCGCCGCCAGGCACCGACGCTGCGGCGTCGTCCGTGTCCTGCAGGTAGCCCGCCAGCGTGCACAGCGGCAGCCAGGGCCGGCCCGGATCCAGCAGCAGGCCCACACGCTCGCGGGGCAGCAATTGCCCGCGGCGCTCGAACACGGCGCCGGCCTCGGCCGACTTGCCGGCGGCGCGCTGCTCCAGCGCCCGCAGCGCGGCGATGCGCTCCAGCATGGCGGCCGCGCGCTCCCGGGCGACGGGCGCCTGCGGATTCCAGGTGGAGGTGAAGCTCATGGCTGGAACAGCCTGGGCGGCTGGTAGCGGTGGAAACCGTCGAAGGGCCGGACCGCGTCGCGCTGCTGCACCTGGGCGTCCGCCGCCACCTGGCCCCACCCCATGCGGACCTGCGGCCGCGCGCCGTCGATGCGCAGCACCGTGCCGCTGATGAAGGAGGCCGCCGGCCCCAGCAGGAAGACGATGCCGGCCGCCGTCTCGGCCTCGTTGCCGAAGCGCCCGGCCGGAACCGTGGCGCGCATCTCGCGCAGCATGGCGCCCGCTTCCGGCGGATACTGGTCCATGCCGCTGGAGGCGATGTAGCCGGGTGCCACCGCGTTCACGCGCACGCCGCTGCCGGCCCACTCCAAGGCAGCCGTTTCGGTGAAGCTCGCCATGCCGGCACGCGCGGCGCCGCTGTGGCCCATGCCGGGCATGGAGCCCCAGATGTCGGCGATGATGTTGACGATGGCGCCGCCGTGGGCCTGCATGGACTGCAGGAAGCACTCGCGCGCCACCAGGAAGCCGCCGGTGAGGTTGGTCGCCACCACCGCGTCCCAGCCCTTCGCACTGATCTGCGCCAGGGGCGCGATGTACTGGCCGCCGGCGTTGTTGACCAGGCCGTGGATGCGGCCGTGGGTGGCGACCACCGCCTGCACCATGTCCTGCACCGCCGCCTCCTGGCGGATGTCGCAGGCGTGGAAGCTGCAGCGCCCGCCGTCGGCGACGATCTCGCCGGCCACGTGCTGCAGCTTGTCCAGCTTGCGCCCGACCAGCACCACATGGGCGCCAAGCGCCGCGAGTTCGTGCGCCGTGCAGCGGCCGATGCCCGAGCCGCCGCCCGTGACCAGGACCACCTGGCCGGCGAACAGGCCCGGGCGGAATACCGAACGGTAGCTCATGGCTTTCCCTCCCCGATGAACAGGTCCAGCGCGGCTTGCGTGAGTTCGTACAGCGTGGCGCCCTGGCGGCGGTCGTACCACTGCACCGACCAGTTGAGTGCGCCGAACACCAGCAGCCGCGCCAGCTTGACGTCGCCGCGCAGCCGGCCGGCCGCATGCAGGGCCTCCAGCACCGGGATCCAGTCGGCCTCGTAGGCGTCCTGCATTGCCGCGACCGCGGCGCGCTGGCGCGCGCTGAGGGACCGCCTCTCGTACAGCATGACCGGGATGAAGTCGCTGCCGACGCCGAGCAGCACCTCGAAGTGGTTGCGCACCAGCAGATGCAACCGCCCGGCAGGTTCGGCAGGGGCAGCCAACAGGGCACGCGCCTGGCGTTCCAGGGCCGAGCGCATGCCCTCTTCCATCACGGCGAACAGCAGCGCCTGCTTGCTAGCGAAGTGGTAGAAGGGCGAGCCGCTTTGCATGCCGGCGGCCGCCGCGATGTCACGCGTGCTGGTGGCGGCGAAGCCCTTGCGGCGGAACAGCCGGGCCGCGCCCTGCAGCAGCGCACGCCGCCGGTTGCCGTCGTCGCGCTCGTCCACCGTCTTGCGCGGCCGCCCGCGCGGGCGCTTGGCCGGCGGCGCGGCGAAGGCGGTGGCTTCCATGGGCGGCCACGTTAGCAGAGGCGCTCAATTTCGACAAGCGAGTGCTCGGGGAAATGGAGCCCGAACCGTCCCGCCCGACGAACGCGGTCAATCGCCCGGAACGAGTTCGGCAGCGAGATAGCGGCCCGTGCGGCTCGCGCCCGCCCGCGCGACCGAGCGCGGCACGCCCGCTGCCCCCACCTGCCCGCCCGGC
>JAEZKX010000427.1 GCA_023436025.1 Pseudomonadota bacterium
GCCAGCGACAGCGCGCAGGGGCAGGTGACGATCAGCACGGCGACGGCGATGCCCACGGCCTGGCCGGGTCCCTGGGGCCACCACCACCAGGCGGCCAGGCCGGCGGCCAGCAGCACCAGCAGCAGGAAGGGGCGGGCCGCGCGGTCGGCCAGGCGGGCGCTGCGCGGCTTGTCCATGGCGGCGCGTTCCATCAGGGCGGCGATGCCGGCGAAGCGGGTGTCGGCGCCGACCTGGTCGATGCGCACCCGCAGCAGGCCGTCGAGGTTGGCGCTGCCGGCCACCACGGCGTCGCCGGCGGCGCGCGTCACGGGCGTGGATTCGCCGGTGAGCAGGGCTTCGTCGACCTGGCCGCTGCCTTCCAGCACCGTGCCGTCGGCCGGCAGCACCTGGCCGGGACGCACGCGGATGCAGTCGCCCGGGCGCAGCGAACGCACGGCGACGGTCTCGCAGCTGCCGTCGGCGCGCTCGCGCTGCGCCGTCTCGGGCAGGCGCCGCACCAGGGCTTCGAGGGCGCCCGCGGTGCGGTCGCGCACGCGCTGCTCCAGCAGCCGGCCCGACAGCAGGAAGAACACGAACATGGTGACCGAGTCGTACCAGACCTCCTGTCCCAGCGGCCCCTGCGGGTCGAAGGTGGACGCGCTGCTGGCGAGGAATGCGACCCCGATGCCCAGGGCCACCGGCACGTCCATGCCGACGCGGCCATGGCGCAGGTCGCGCCAGGCGCCGGCGAAGAACGGCTGGCTGGAGAACAGCAGCACCGGCAGCGTGAGCAGCCACGAGGCCCAGCGCAGCAGGTTGGAGATGTCGTCCGTCATCTCGCCGGGGCCCGCCAGGTAGGCCGGCGTGGCGTACATCATCACCTGCATCATGCAGAAGCCAGCCACCAGCCAGCGCCACAGCAGCTTGCGCTGTGCCGCCCGGCGCGGGCCGGCGGCCAGGAGGTCGCCCGCGGGCAGGGCGCCGTAGCCGGCCCGCTGCAGCGCGGCCAGCCACTGCGAGGGGCGGCCTTCGGCGGCCGACCAGACCACGCGGGCCGAGGCATTGGCGCCATTGACCTGGACCTCGCGCACGCCGGGCAGGCCCTGCAGCGTGTCCTCGATGACCAGCGCGCAGGCCGGGCAGTGCATGCCCTCGATGGCCAGGTAGGACTCCCAGCGCCCGCTGGCGGCATCGAGCGCGCGGCCGAAGCCGCTCCACTCGGCCGGGTCGTCGAGCGCGGCGGCCGTCATCGCACGACCAGAACCGGCACCGTGGAATGGGTCAGCACGTGCTGGGTTTCGCTGCCCAGCAGCAGGCGCTGCAGGCCGCGGCGTCCGTGCGAGGCCATCACGACCAGGTCGCAGGCGTGCTTGCCCACGCAGGCCACGATGGTCTCGCCCACCAGGTCGGAGCGCTGGGTCAGCGCGACCGCCGGCACGCCCGCCGCGGCGGCCGCGGTGCGGACCTCGTCCGCCAGCACCTGGCCCTGGTCGGCCCATTGCTTCTCGATGCGCGCGACCTCGTCCGGGTCGACGTTGTCGCCGCCCTCGAAGTACGAGACCGGATAGCGGGGCACGACATGCAGCCCGACCACCTGCGCGCCGCAGCGACGGGCCAGTTCGACGGCGGTGGCGATCGCCCGGCGCGAGAGGTCGGTGCCGTCGACGGGAACGAGGATGCGCTGGTACATGCGGCGAGTGTGGGCGCCGCGCGCCCGCAGGGCCTTGATCCTCGTCAAGCCATCCGGCATTCGGGTGGCCCGGCGGGTCACGTGGCGCGCATTTGACAGCCGTCAACACCCGCGGCGGCCTTCGGCCTCACAGTCTGCCTCCATGAGCGTTGCCACCCTTTCCCCGGACCTGCTGCGCCGCCACGACCAGGCGGGCCCCCGCTACACGTCGTACCCGACGGCCGACCGCTTCGTCGAGGCCTTCGGCGCGGACGACTACGCCGCCGCGCTGGCGCAGCGCCGCGACGACCCGTTGGCGCGGCCGCTCTCGCTGTACGTGCACATCCCGTTCTGCGAGTCGCTCTGCTACTACTGCGCCTGCAACAAGATCGTGACCAGGCACAAGGAACGCGCCGCGGCCTACCTGCGCAGGCTGGGGCAGGAAGTGGCCCTAAACGCGGCCATCCTGGGGCGGGCGCAGCCGGTGTCGCAGCTGCACCTGGGCGGGGGCACGCCGACCTTCTTCTCCGACGCGGAGCTGGCGCAGCTGATGGACCTGCTGCGCGCCCACTTCGTGCTGCAGCCGGGCGCCGAATGCTCCATCGAGATCGACCCGCGCACGGTGGACGCGGTCCGCCTGCGCCACCTGGCGGGACTGGGGTTCAACCGCATCAGCTTCGGCGTGCAGGACTTCGACCCCGCCGTGCAGCAGGCGGTGCACCGCGTGCAGCCGGTGGAACAGGTGGAGCAGCTGATGGCCGAGGCCCGCGCCATCGGCTTCGCCTCCATCAACCTCGACCTGATCTACGGCCTGCCGCGCCAGACGCCGACGTCGTTCGACCGCACGCTGGCGCAGGTGGCCGCGCTGCGGCCGGACCGCATCGCCCTGTATGCCTACGCGCATCTGCCGGAGCGCTTCAAGCCGCAGCGCCGCATCGCCGACGCCGAACTGCCGGATGCCGCGTCCAAGGTGGCGATGCTGGCGCAGGCGCGTGCCGCCTTCGACGCCGCGGGCTACGCGCACATCGGCATGGACCATTTCGCGCTGCCCGAGGACCCGCTGGCGGTGGCCAAGCGGCAGGGCCGCCTGCACCGCAACTTCCAGGGCTACAGCACCCAGCCCGACTGCGACCTGCTGGGACTGGGCGTGTCGGCCATCGGCAAGGTCGGCGCGACCTACAGCCAGAACGCCAAGACGCTGGAGGAGTACTGCGACCACCTGGACAACGGCCGCCTGCCGGTGGCACGCGGCCTGGCCCTGACGCGCGACGACCTGGCGCGCCGGGCCATCATCATGGGGCTGATGTGCCAGGGCCAGGTGGTCTTCGAGAGCATCGAGTCGGCCTGGCTGCTTGATTTCCGCGACGCCTTCGCCACCGAGATGGAGCGCCTGCGCGCGCTGGAGGCGCAGGGCCTGCTCACCATCGACGACACCGGCGTACAGGTGAGCGCCGAGGGCTGGTACTTCATCCGCGCCATCGCCATGGTGTTCGACCGGCATCTGCAGGCCGACCGGGACCGGGCGCGGTTTTCGCGGATCCTCTGAAGCGCGGGCCACGGGCCACGGGCCACGGGCCACGGGCCGCCGACGCGCGCGGCCCCTCAGTCCAGGAGCGGAGCGACGCCCGGATCGGCCTTGGCCATGGCGCGCTGGTAGGCCTGGCGCGCCGCTAGCCGCTGGATGTAGGCGCGCAGGCCGGGGTAGGGGGCCAGGTCCAGCGGCAGGAAGCGCCGCATGGTGGTCAGCGAGAACAGCGTCATGACATCGGCCGCCGTGAAGGCCTCGCCCGCCAGGTAGGGCAGGCGGGCGACCCGCTCATCCATCAGCCCGAGTAACAGCGCCAGCTTGCCGCGTGTGCCGGTGAGCACGGGGTTGTCTTCGGCAACCCCGGCGCGCTGCAGGTACAGCAGCCGCCCCATGACGGCCTGCAGGTTGGCGTTGGCGAAGTGGAACCAGTACAGGTAGTCGGCGAAGGCGGGATCGGCGGGCCCCAGCTTGAGCCGGCCGCCGCCGTGCTTCTCGAGGATGTATTCCACGATGGCCCCCGACTCCGCCAGCATCCGGCCTCCGTCCTCGATGACCGGCGCCGCACCCAGCGGATGCAGTTCCTTCAGCGCCGGCGGCGACAGGCGCGTGACAGGATCGCGCGCGTGGTGCCGCAGTTCGTAGGGGACGCCCAGCTCCTCGCACAGCCAGACGATGCGTTCGGATTGGGAGGTGCCGAGGTGGTGGATGGTGAGCATGGGGCCTAGCGTACAGGACGCGGGCGCAGCCCATGCGTGGGAGTTGGCGTCACGATCAGGGCGCCGGAACGAAACAAGGACCCGAAGGTCCTTGTTTGTGCGTGCGATCTTTGGGGTGGCTGATGGGACTCGAACCCACGACAACAGGAATCACAATCCTGGACTCTACCAACTGAGCTACAGCCACCGCGAGCCCGAGATTATAGCCTGAGTGCGGGGCTGCATTTCGCCGCCCCGCCAAAGTGGCTCAGTTCACCATCACCAGCTTGCCCTTGACCTCGCGCGAGCCCATGCGCGCATAGGCGGCCTTGAGCTCGGCCATGGGCATGGTGCGGTCGATGACGGGCTTGACCTTGCCCTGCGCGTACCACTGGGCCAGCTCGCCCATCATCGCGGCGTTGGCCTTGCGTTCGCGGCGGGCGAAGTCGCCCCAGAACACCCCGACCAGCGAGGCGCCCTTGAGCAGCGGCAGGTTCAGCGGCAGGCTGGGAATGGGGCCGGCGGCGAAGCCCACCACCAGATAGCGGCCGCGCCAGGCGATGGAGCGGAAGGCCGGTTCGGCGAAGTCGCCGCCCACCGGGTCGTAGATCACGTCCGGGCCCTTGCCGTCGGTGGCGGCCTTCACCGCCTCGCGGAAGGCATTGGGCACCGGGTGGGCGCTGTAGTCGATGGTGGCGTCGGCGCCGAGCGAGGCGCACAGCGCGCATTTTTCCGGCGTGGAGGCGGCGGCGATGACGCGCGCGCCCATGGCCTTGGCGATCTGGATGGCGGCCGTGCCCACGCCGCCGGCGGCGCCCAGCACCAGCACCGTCTCGCCGGCCTTCAGCTGGGCCCGGTCCACCAGCGCATGGTGCGAGGTGGCGTAGATCATGATGAAGGCCGCCGCGTCGACGAAGGGAAAGCCCGACGGCAGCGGCATGCACAGGGCCGCCGGCGCCAGGGTGTGGGTGCCGAAGCCGCCGGTGCCGGACAGGCAGGCCACCGGCTGGCCCACCTTCAGCTGGGTCACGCCTTCGCCTACCGCTTCCACCGTGCCCGCGTACTCCGAGCCCGGCACGAAGGGCAGCGGCGGCTTCATCTGGTACTTGTTCTGGACGATCAGCAGGTCGGGAAAGTTGAGGCTGGCGGCCTCGATCTTCACCAGCACCTCGCCGGCCTTGGGCTGCGGCGTGGGCAGCTCCTTCCATTGCAGGGCATCGACGCCCGTGGGGTTCTCGCAAAGCCAGGCATGCATGGCAGTCTCCTCGGTTGGGTCCATCATAGGCACGGCAGTGGCGGGGGCCAGTCCCGGCGGTGACCGGCGCCTACAATCGACGCAGCCATGAAGATCCTGCTCTCCAACGACGACGGCTACCAGGCGCCCGGCCTCGCGGCACTGTACGAGGCGATCCGCGACCTGGGGGAGGTGGAGGTCGTGGCCCCGGAGCACAACAACAGCGCCAAGTCCAACGCGCTGACGCTGAACGCGCCTCTGTACGTGACCCAGGCGCCCAACGGCTTCCGCTACATCAACGGCACGCCGGCCGACTGCGTGCACATCGCGCTGACCGGGTTGCTGGACTACCGGCCCGACCTGGTGCTCAGCGGCATCAACAACGGCGCCAACATGGGCGACGACACCATCTACTCGGGCACCGTGGGCGCGGCGATGGAGGGCTTCCTGTTCGGCATTCCCGCCATCGCCTTCTCGCAGGTGGAAAAGGGCTGGTCGCACATCGACGCCGCCGCGCGCAAGGCGCGCGAGCTGGTGCAGTTCCTGGCGCGCCACCACCGCACCGATGGCGCGCCCTGGCTGCTCAACGTCAACATCCCCAACCTGCCGTACGAGGGCCTCAAGCCCTTCAAGGTCTGCCGCCTGGGCCGGCGCCATGCGGCCGAGAAGGTCATCTCCATGACCAGCCCGCGCGGCGACACCATGTACTGGATCGGCGGCGCCGGCAAGGCCAAGGACGATGCCGAGGGCACCGACTTCCACGCCACGCTGCAGGGGCATCCCACCATCACGCCGCTGAAGGTGGACCTGACCGACCACGAGGCGCTGCGCTACTGGGGCCAGGCCGCCACGCAGCTCGCGGCCGGGGCCCAGCCGTGACCCGCCGCCCAGGCTTTCCGGCGCGCCTGCCCGGCAGCGCCGCTGCGGCCACGCCCGCACGC
>JAEZKX010000188.1 GCA_023436025.1 Pseudomonadota bacterium
GGGCAGCAAGCTCCAGCGCGGGGCGGGGCGCCTGCGGGGCGGTCTTGCGGGCCCGCTCCAGCAACTGCTCGGCCTCGGCGGGCGTGGCCGCCGCGGCCTGTTCGCACAGGTAGTGGGCCTGGCGCCCGGCGAAGCGGCCGCCGCTGCCGGCGTCGAGCTTGCGGGCGATCTCGGCGGCCTGCGCCCAGTCGCGCGAGCGTTCGTAGATCGCCAGCAGCGCGAGCAGGGCCTGCTCCTCGTAGGCGGTGTTTTCCAACTTGCGCAGCGCCTCTTCGGCGCGGTCGAGCAGGCCGGCCTTGAGGAAGTCCAGCGCCAGCGCATGCTGGGCGCGGTGGCGGTCGGCGCGGCCGAGGTCGCCGCGCGAGAGCAGGTGCTCGTGCACCCGCACCGCACGTTCGTATTCGCCGCGCCGGCGGAACAGGTTGCCCAGCGCGAAGTGCAGCTCGGAGGTGTCCGGATCGTTCTGGACCGCCTCGATGAAGGCGTCGATGGCCTGGTCCTGCTGCTCGTTGAGCAGGAAGTTGAGGCCGCGGAAGTAGGCCTTGGGCGCCAGGCGGTTCTCGATGCGCAGCTGGCGCAGGTCGAGTCGCGAGGCGAACCAGCCCAGCGCGAAGGCGAGTGGCAGGCCCCACAGGAGCCAGGTCAGGTCAAAGTCCATGCCGCGGCGGCGTGCCCTGGCCGATGAGGGTGCTCTCGTCGCCCTGCTGGGTGGAGCGGGCGAAGCGCGAGGCGTCGTTGCGGTGCTTCCACCAGCGCGGCACCATCACGAGCGCGCCGATCGCCAGCCCGGCCGTGAAGGCGGCCAGCACCACCAGCACCAGCGGCGCCGTCCAGTGCGTTCCGAAGAAGAAATGGACGGTGATGTCCTGCTGGTTGTTCAGGGCGAACGCGAACAGGGTAAAAAAAATGGCTGCCTTGAGCAGCCATGCGAGGTATTTCATCTGGCTCCCCCTTGGCGAGGGATTCTACGGTTTGGCGTTCGGCGTCCAGTGTCGAGCGAGCAACAAGCCAGACGCCGGATGCTCAGCGCTCGACCTCGAGTTCCTTCGTCCGCTGGTCCACCGCCTCGCGCAGGGCCTTGCCCGGCTTGAAGTGGGGGACGCGCTTCTCGGGAATGGCGACGCTCTCGCCGGAGCGCGGATTGCGCCCCATGCGCGGGGGCCGCCGGTTGATCGAGAAGCTGCCGAAGCCGCGGATCTCGATGCGGTGGCCTCGCACCAGCGCATCGCCCATCGCGTCGAGAATCGTCTTGACGGCGTATTCGGCGTCGCGGTGCGTCAGCTGGCTGAAGCGGGCCGCCAGTTCTTCGACGAGGTCGCTGCGGGTCATGGCGAAGGGGCTCGGTTCTGGAGGCTAGAGGCCAGGGCAACAGCCCTTCCACCCTAGTCTCCAGCCTCAGCCTCTAGTCCCTTTTAAGACTTGTCGCTGTCGTTCAGCTTGGCGCGCAGCAGGGCGCCGAGGCTGGTCGTGCCGGCGTTCTCGCGCGAGGACTGCTGCGACAGCTGGGCCATCGCGCCTTGCTCGTCCATCATGTCCTTCTGCTTGATGGACACCTGGATGTTGCGGGTCTTGCGGTCGATGTTGACGATCACGACGTTGACTTCGTCGCCTTCCTTCAGCACGTTGCGCGCGTCTTCCACGCGGTCGCGGCTGATCTCGGAGGCACGCAGGTAGCCGACGATGTCGTTGCCCAGGTCGATCTCGGCGCCCTTGGGGTCGACGGTCTTGACCTTGCCGGTCACCGCGGAGCCCTTGTCGTGCACCGAGGTGAAGGTGGCGAACGGGTCGCCATCGAGCTGCTTGATGCCCAGGCTGATGCGCTCGCGGTCGACGTCGACGCCCAGCACGATGGCTTCGACTTCCTGGCCCTTCTTGAAGTTGCGCACGGCCTGCTCGCCGGCTTCGTTCCAGGACAGGTCGGACAGGTGCACCAGGCCGTCGATGCCGGCGGCCAGGCCCACGAAGATGCCGAAGTCGGTGATGGACTTGATCGGGCCCTTGACGCGGTCGCCGCGCTTGGTGTTCTGCGCGAATTCCTGCCAGGGGTTGGCCTTGCACTGCTTCATGCCCAGGCTGATGCGGCGCTTGTCTTCGTCGATCTCGAGGACCATGACTTCGACTTCGTCGCCCAGGGACACGACCTTGGACGGGGCCACGTTCTTGTTGGTCCAGTCCATTTCGGAGACGTGCACCAGGCCTTCGATGCCGGGCTCGAGCTCGACGAACGCGCCGTAGTCGGCGATGTTGGTGACCTTGCCGAACATGCGGGTGCCCGGCGGGTAGCGGCGGGACACGCCCAGCCACGGGTCGTCGCCCATCTGCTTGAGGCCCAGCGACACGCGGTTCTTCTCGGTGTCGAACTTGAGGATCTTGGCGGTGATTTCCTGGCCGGCCTGCACCACTTCGCTCGGGTGGCGGACACGGCGCCAGGCCATGTCGGTGATGTGCAGCAGGCCGTCGATGCCGCCGAGGTCGACGAAGGCGCCGTACTCGGTGATGTTCTTGACCACGCCGCGGACGATGGAGCCTTCCTTCAGGGTTTCCATCAGCTTGGCGCGCTCTTCGCCCATGGACGCTTCGACCACGGCGCGGCGGCTCAGCACCACGTTGTTGCGCTTGCGATCGAGCTTGATGACCTTGAACTCGAGGGTCTTGTTCTCGTAGGGCGACAGGTCCTTGATGGGACGGGTGTCGATCAGCGAACCGGGCAGGAAGGCGCGGATGCCGTTGACCAGCACGGTGAGGCCGCCCTTGACCTTGCCGGTGGTGGTGCCGGTGACGAATTCGCCGGACTCGAGCGCCTTCTCCAGGGACATCCAGGAGGCCAGGCGCTTGGCCTTGTCGCGCGACAGGATGGTGTCGCCGTAGCCGTTTTCGATGGCGTCGATGGCAACGGAGACGAAGTCACCGGATTGCACTTCGACTTCGCCCTGGTCGTTCTTGAATTCGTCGATCGGAATGTAGGCTTCCGATTTCAGGCCGGCGTTGACCACCACGTGGTTGTGCTCGACGCGCACGACTTCGGCGGTGATGACTTCGCCGGCGCGCATCTCGGCGCGTTGCAACGACTCTTCGAACAGGGCGGCAAAAGATTCAGACATGAGGTGTGCGGAAAGGGATCCGCGGGGTTTGGGTTGTCGATCCCCGCTGCCAGTGCGCTTGCTGCGCGGAGGGAGCGGCGGGGGCCTGGTTCGTCCTCGGGGGCAAGGTGCGCCCGCCTCGCGAGCACACCCTACGAGAAGCCCGCTAGGTGAAGGACTGCTTCTCTTCCCACCATTCGAGGACCTGGGCGACGGACTGTTCCACCGTCTGGCCGGAGTTGTCGAGGAGGAGGGCGTCTTCGGCAGGCTTCAGGGGCGCGACCGCGCGGTTGGTGTCCCGTGCGTCACGCGCCTCGAGGTCGGCGCGAAGAGCGTCGATTGTAGTTGAAATCCCTTTTGAAATCAACTGCTTATGCCGCCGCTCGGCGCGCTGGGCGGCGCTGGCCGTGAGGTAGACCTTCAGTGGCGCATCCGGGAAGATCACGGTGCCCATGTCGCGGCCGTCGGCCACCAGGCCCGGCAGTTGGCGGAAGCCCTGCTGCAGCTCCACCAGGGCCGCGCGCACGGCCGGCAGCGCCGACACCCGGGAGGCGTCCATGCCGGCGGCCTCGGTGCGGATGGCGTCGGTGACGTCCTCGCCGTCCAGCAGCACCCGGTCGCCAGTGAAGGTGATCCGCAGGCCGGCGGCCAGGGCGGCGATGGCCGCCTCCTGGGCCGGCTCCAGCGCCAGGCCGGCGCGCGTGGCTGCCAGGCCGGCGATGCGGTAGAGGGCGCCGGAATCCAGGTAGTGGTAGCCCAGCCGGCGGGCGAGCTCCGAGGCCAGCGTCCCCTTGCCGGACGCGGTCGGCCCGTCGATGCAGAGGACGGGGATGCGCTGGCGGACGGCTCGGGTCACGGAGAAGAGGGTCTCGAAGAAGTCGGGGAAGGTCTTGCCCACGCACTTGGGGTCGCCGATGCGCACGCCCACTCCGGCGGGGTTGAAGGCGGCCAGCGCGAAGCACATCGCCACGCGGTGGTCGTCGTAGGTGTGGATGGCGGCAGGTTGCCAGCGCGCCGGCGGCGCGATGCGCAGGGTGTCGGCGCCTTCGTCCACCGTGGCGCCGAGCTTGCGCAGCTCCGCCGCCATGGCCGCCAGGCGGTCGGTCTCCTTGACCCGCCAGCTGGCGATGTTGCGCAGCGTGGTCGGGCCGTCGGCGTACAGCGCCAGCACGGCCAAGGTCATGGCCGCGTCGGGAATGTGGTTGCAGTCCAGGTCCAGCGCCCGCAGCGGCCAGGCGCCGCGGCGGATTTCCAGCCAGTTGGGGCCGCCGGTGACGGCCGCGCCCATCTGGCGCGCGGCATCGATGAAGCGGATGTCGCCCTGGATGGAGTTGGCGCCCACGCCCTCGATGCGCACCGGCGTGTCGGTGGCGGCGATGGCACCCAGGCCGATGAAGTAGCTGGCCGAGGAGGCGTCGGCCTCGACGTGGATGTCGCCCGGCGAGTGGTAGCGGCTGCCCGCGGGAATGGTGAAGCGCTGCCAGCCATCGCGCCGCACGTGGATGGCGAAGCGTTCCAGGAGATTGAGCGTGATCTCGATGTAGGGCTTGGAGATCAGCTCGCCCACCACCTCGATCACGATGTCGCGGCTGGCTACCAGGGGCAGGGCCATCAGCAGCGCGGTGAGGAACTGGCTGGAGACGTCGCCGCGGACGGGAATGGGGTGGTCCAGCTGGAGGGCGCCGGCGGGGTGGATGCGCAGTGGCGGATAGCCTTCGGTGCCGAGGTAGTCGATGCGGCAGCCGAGCCGGCGCAGGGCATCGACCAGGTCGCCGATGGGGCGCTCGTGCATGCGGGCAACGCCCGAGAGCTCGAACTCGCCGCCCAGCAGGGCCAGGGCTGCGGTGAGCGGGCGCATGGCCGTGCCGGCGTTGCCGAGGAACAGGCGCCGGACGTCCTGGCCGGCGAAGGAGGGCGCGGCGCCGAAGCCGGTGATCTCGACGGCGGCATCGTGCTGGACCACGCCGCAGCCCAGGGCGCGCAGCGCCTGCAGCATCACCCGGGTGTCGTCCGAATCCAGCAGGTCGTGCACGCGCGTGGTGCCCTCGCTCAGCGCGGCCAGCAGCAGCACGCGGTTGGAGATGCTCTTGGAGCCGGGCAGCCGCACGCTGCCGCCGGCGGCAGCCAGCGGCGGCAGGTCGAGGAAGTCGGTGGTGTACATCGTCCGGCCCGAGCGGGCCGCTCCCTGCTACTTGCCCTTCTGGCCCATGCGCCAGTTGGCGCGGCTCTGGCTAGCCTGCTCGATCATCGCCTCGAGCTGCTCGCCCTCGCCCTCTTCGGCGGCCTTGAGCAACTGCTGAAGGCTGTGCTGGAACAAGCGGGCCTGTTCGGTCAGCTCGTGGCGGTTGGCCAGCAGGATGTCGCGCCACATCTTGGGATCGCTGGCGGCGATGCGGGTCGCGTCGCGGAAGCCGGGGCCGGCCAGGCCCAGGAATTCCTTGCCCATGGGCTGGTTCACGATGGCGTGCATCATGGCGAACGAGATCATGTGCGGCAGGTGGCTCACCGCGGCGAAGGCGGCGTCGTGCGCCTCCGGCGACATCTGCTGCACATGGCAGCCCAGCGCTTCCCACAAGGCGGCGGCGCGCTGCAGGTGCGGCCCGCTGGTGCGTTCGATCGGCGTCAGGATGACCTGCTTGCCGTGGTACAGGTCGGCGTCGGCATGCTCCACGCCGGAGGCTTCCTTGCCGGCGATGGGGTGGGCCGGCACGAAGGAGGCGATGTGGTCGCGCAGCACGCGACGCGCGGAATCCACCACGTCGCGCTTGGTCGAGCCCACGTCCATGATCAGCATGTTGCCGGTGATCAGGTGGCGGATGGCCTTGAAAGTGGCCTCCGAGGCCGCCACCGGCACCGCCAGCAGCACCAGGTCGGCGCCCGAGACGGCGAGCAGCGCCGACGGCGCCTCGACGTCGATGACGCCCATCGACAGCGCCCGCTGGGTGGTCGAGGGCGACTTGCTGTACCCCACCACCCGGCGCACCAGGCCGGCCCGCTTCATGGCGAGCGCGAACGAGCCGCCCATCATGCCGGTGCCGATCAGGCCCAATTGTTCAAACATCGCGGGCATCTATTCGCCTAGGGGGTAGGTGCCCAGCACCTTGTAGAACGCACACAGGGACTGCAGGTCCTTCAGCGCCGCCGCCATCTGCGGCTGCGAGGGGTGGCCCTGCAGATCGATGTAGAAATAGTATTCCCACTGGCCCGAGCGCGCCGGGCGCGACTCGAAGCGGGTCATGGACACGCCGTGCTGCTTGAGCGGCACCAGGATGTCGTGGACCGCGCCGGGCCGGTTGGGCACCGACACGATCAGGCTCACGCAGTCGCGGCCGGAGGCCTCGGGCGCGGCCAGCGTCTGCGGCAGGCACACCACCGCGAAGCGGGTGCGGTTGTAGGCGTCGTCCTGGATGGCGTGCGCCGCCAGGTGCAGGCCGAATTCGGCGCCGGCGCGCTCGCTGGCGATGCCGGCCCAGGCGGGGTTGCCGGCAGCCAGCCGCGCGCCTTCGGCATTGCTGGACACCGCGCGCCGCTCGGCATCGGGCAGGTGGTTGTTGAGCCAGCCCTGGCACTGCGCCAGCGCCTGCGGGTGCGCCAGCACCACCTCGATGCCCTCCAGCGAGGGCGTCTTGCGCAGCAGGTTGTGGCGCACCAGCAGGCTGGTCTCGCCGACGATGTGCAGCGGCGAGGTCAGGAACAGGTCGAGCGAGCGGGCGACCACGCCTTCGGTGGAGTTCTCCACCGGCACCACGCCGTACTGCGCCGACCCCGAGGCCGTGGCACGGAACACCTCGTCGATGCTGACGCAGGGCACGTGCTCGATGCTGGAGCCGAAGAACTGCAGCGCCGCCTGCTCGCTGAAGGTGCCGGCGGGGCCGAGGTAGGCGACGCGCTGCGGCGCCTCCAGCGCGCGGCAGGCCGACATGACCTCGCGCCAGATGTGGGCGATGCTCTCGCCTTTGAGCGGGCCGGGGTTGCCAGCCTGCAGGCCGTTGATCACCTGCGCTTCCCGCTCGGGGCGGAACACGGGCGAGCCTTCGGCACGTTTGAGTTCCCCGACTTCGTTGGCCAGGGCGGCGCGCTTGTTCAGCAGCGCCAGGAGTTCGCGGTCCACCGCATCGATGCCGGTGCGCAGTTCGGAGAGGGTCTTGGTCATTCGGGAGATCAGGCAGCCGCCGGCGGCTCGCCACCCGGCGCCGCCTCGTCGCCTTCCGGCGCGGCTGCGTCATTCTCCACGATGCGCTGCAGGCCGCTCAGCTTGGAACCCTCGTCCAGGTTGATCAGGGTCACGCCCTGGGTCGCGCGGCCCAGTTCGCGGATCTCGGCGACGCGGGTGCGCACCAGCACGCCGCGGTCGGTGATCAGCATGATCTCGTCGTCGGTGCGCACCAGCGTGGCGGCCACCACCTTGCCGTTGCGCTCGCTCTGCTGGATGGCGATCATGCCCTTGGTGCCGCGGCCGTGGCGGGTGTACTCGCCGATGGGCGTGCGCTTGCCGTAGCCGTTCTCGGTCGCGGTCAGCACGCTCTGGGTCTCGTCCTCGGCGACCAGCATCGCGATGACGCTCTGCCCCGCCTCCAGCGCCATGCCGCGCACACCGCGCGACACGCGGCCGAGGGGACGCACGTCCTCCTCGTGGAAGCGCACGGCCTTGCCGCCGTCGGAGAACAGCATCACGTCGTGCTTGCCGTCGGTGAGGGCGGCGCCGATCAGGTAGTCGCCCTCGTCGAGGTTGACGGCGATGATGCCGGCCTTGCGCGGGTTGTTGAACTCGTCCAGCGCCGTCTTCTTCACGGTGCCCATCGAGGTGGCCATGAACACGTAGTGGTCGGCCGGGAAGCTGCGGAATTCGCCGGTGAGCGGCAGCACGACGCTGATCTTCTCGCCTTCGGCCAGCGGGAACATGTTGACGATGGGCCGGCCGCGCGATCCGCGCGACCCCGCCGGCACCTCCCACACCTTCAGCCAGTAGAGGCGGCCGCGGTTGGAGAAGCACAGCAGGTAGTCGTGGGTGTTGGCGATGAAGAGCTGGTCGATCCAGTCGTCTTCCTTGGTCTGGGTGGCCTGCTTGCCGCGGCCGCCGCGCTTCTGCGCGCGGTATTCGCCCAGCGGCTGGCTCTTGATGTAGCCCAGGTGCGAGAGCGTCACCACCATGTCGGTGGGCGTGATCAGGTCCTCGGTGGCCAGGTCCTGGGCGTTGTGCTCGATCTGGCTGCGCCGCGCGCCCAGCTTGCTCTGGCCGAACTCGGTGCGCAGGGCGGTGAGTTCCTCGGTGATGATGGTCGACACGCGCGACGGGCGGGCCAGGATGTCCAGCAGGTCCTCGATCTCGGCCATCACCTCGCGGTATTCGGCGACGATCTTGTCCTGCTCCAGGCCGGTCAGGCGCTGCAGGCGCATCTGCAGGATTTCCTGGGCCTGCGTGTCCGACAGGCGATAGAGGCCGTCGCCGCCCAGGCCGTACTTGCGCTCCAGGCCCTCGGGCCGGTAGTCGTCGGCATTGACGACCGAGCCGTCCTCGCGCGCCCGGGTGAGCATCTCGCGCACCAGCGAGGAGTCCCAGGGCCGGTTCATCAGCTCCATCTTGGCCACCGGCGGGGTGGGCGAGTCGCGGATGATGCGGATGAACTCGTCGATGTTGGCAAGCGCCACCGCCAGGCCTTCCAGCACGTGGCCGCGCTCCCGGGCCTTGCGCAGGTTGAACACCGTGCGGCGCGTCACCACTTCGCGGCGGTGCTGCAGGAAGACCTCGATCAGGTCCTTCAGGTTGCACAGCTTCGGCTGGCCCTCGATCAGGGCCACCATGTTGATGCCGAAGGTGTCCTGCAGCTGCGTCTGCTTGTACAGGTTGTTCAGCACCACCTCGGGCACTTCGCCGCGCTTGAGCTCGATGACCAGCCGCATGCCGGACTTGTCGCTCTCGTCCTGGATGTGGCTGATGCCCTCGATCTTCTTCTCGTGCACCAGCTCGGCCATGCGCTCCTGCAAGGTCTTCTTGTTGACCTGGTAGGGCAGCTCGTCGACGATGATGGCGGTGCGCTGGCCGCGGTCGATCTCCTCGAAGTGGCACTTGGCGCGCATCACCACCCGGCCGCGGCCGGTGCGGTAGCCTTCCTTGACCCCCGAGATGCCGTAGATGATGCCGGCGGTGGGGAAGTCCGGCGCCGGCACGATCTCCATCAGTTCGTCGATGGTCGCCTCGGGGTTCTTCAGCAGGTGCAGGCAGGCGTCGACCACCTCGTTGAGGTTGTGCGGCGGGATGTTGGTGGCCATGCCCACCGCGATGCCGCCCGAGCCGTTGACCAGCAGGTTGGGCAGCTTGCTGGGAAGAACCAGGGGTTCCTTCTCGCTGCCGTCGTAGTTGGGCCCGAAATCGACCGTTTCCTTGTCGATGTCCGCCAGCATCTCGTGGGCGATCTTCGACAGGCGGATTTCGGTGTAGCGCATGGCCGCGGCGCTGTCGCCGTCGACCGAGCCGAAGTTGCCCTGCCCGTCCACCAGCATGTGGCGCATGGAGAAGTCCTGCGCCAGCCGCACGATGGTGTCGTAGACCGACTGGTCCCCGTGCGGGTGGTACTTACCGATGACGTCGCCGACGATACGGGCCGATTTCTTGTACGGCCGGTTCCAGTCGTTGTTCAGCTCGTGCATCGCGTACAGAACGCGGCGGTGCACCGGCTTGAGGCCGTCGCGGGCGTCCGGCAGGGCGCGGCCGACGATCACGCTCATCGCGTAATCGAGGTAGCTGCGCCGCATTTCCTCCTCGAGGCTGACGGGCAGGGTTTCTTTGGCGAAGGAGGAGGTCATTCAGGCGGGCGGGCGTGGCGCGAAACCGTCGATTTTACGTTCCGCAGGGCCTGTCGCGACCTCGCAACAAAGGCTTGAGTTGCGGTTTTGTCCTACGGAACAGCCGATGGGCCACGCACTCATTGTGTAGGACCGTATGGCACAATCGACCGGACGTAACTGGTGAATTGGTCACTAAGGACGTAGTTTTGACGCAGCGCTGCTGCGATTTTTCCCCAAGAGGAGAACCATGAAGAAACTGAACCAAGTAGCGCTGTTGTTCGCATCGACCGCGCTGCTGGCTGGTTGCGGAGTCATGACGCCGGCCGGAGCTCCCGCAGGTAGCCGCGTCACCGCTGCCAACGGCGGCAATGTGATCGACAACTGGCAGAACGGCACCGGCGAGTACGTGTGGCGTAACGGCACGAACGAGCTGTGCTGGCGCGACGCGAACTGGACGCCCGCGACGGCCGCCGTTGGCTGCGATGGCGCGCTGGTTCGTGCGGCTCCCCCGCCGCCCCCGGCCGTGGTCCCGCCCCCGCCGCCGGCCGTGGTCCCCCCGCCTCCGCC
>JAEZKX010000381.1 GCA_023436025.1 Pseudomonadota bacterium
GCCTTGGCGTCGGCCTTGGGAGCGGGAGCGGGCGCCGGCGCGCGCATCACTTTCTCCGCGATCGCATCGGCTTCGCGCTCCACCGCACCGCCGGGTTCGCTCACCGCCAGCTTGGCCCGCACCGCCATGCGGTCGAAGCGCTGCTGGTTGCCGCCGCACGCTTCGCAGGGGGAGGGCGCAGGCGGCTTCTTCGCGCCCGAGTCCGCCTTGGCCGGCGGTGCGGGCGCCGGCTTCTTGCTGTCTACCGCTGGCGGGCTGGCGGGCATGCGTGGCTCATCCGAGCGCGTACCGCAGCATCGTTGCGACGCTGGCACCGCCGCCGAGGTCCAGGGTCGGCAGCGTGGCGGAGCCGTGGTCGATCAAGGCCGTGCCCAGCGCGTCGATCACCTGCCGGTGCTGCCGCGGGGCATCGACGCCTGCCGGCAGCGCCGAGGCATCGAGCCGGAACGCAGCGCGCCGCTGCGAACGCAGGAACACGCGGCCGATCATGCGCTGGTCGGCCTGCTGCAGCTTGGTGACCTCGTCGGCGGAAAGCGTGCCGTCCTCGAACACCAGGTCAGTCACGACCATCTTGTCCGGGAAGCGCGACACCAGGTCCTCCAGCAGTCGCAGGCCGTCGGTGACGTTGGCCTTGGACGTCTCGACCACCCTGTCGTACATGTCGTTCGGCAGCATCAGCACGCGGTGCACGATCGCGACTTCCGGCGCATCGGGCTCGACCGGCTCCGCCGGCTGCTCCTGCAGCGGCCCGGTGACGACCAGCAGGCCGCCGTCGTAGGCGCTGTCGCCGAGCAGACCGGGCGGCGGCGCGATCGTCCCGATCACACCTGCGCCGCGGGCGGGTGGTTTCGTCAGCGACGCAATCTGCTCCAGCATGTTGCGCAGGCGCATGTGGTTCTGCCAGCCCTGGCCCGCTTCCGGCGCGATCTCCCACGAGCGGCCCAGCGCCACCTGTTTGTCCGGATTGCGCGCCTGCCACATGGCGAGCACGTGGTCCGCCGTCTCCACCGGGAAGGCGCTCTCGTCGTGGTAGCGCAGCAGCCCCACACGCTCGAACCTGAACTTCGCCAGTGCCGCGGCGTCGCCCTGGTCCAGCGCCTTCGCCAGCAGCGGCAGCGGCTCCATGGTCTTCAGCCGCAGGTGCCACACCTGGAACGTCTCGGTCGCGGTCGACGGCGCCGTCGTGCACGCCGGCCCGCACAGCGCGGTGCGCGCCCGCCGGAACATCAACCAGTCGTGCCGCGCGCGCACGCGCTGCGCCGGCGCGGCGTCCAGCACCGGGAACAGCCGGCGCCGCGCGCGCACCAGGAAACCGGCGTCATCGGTGGCGTCGGCCAGCGCCGACAGCGTGTTCACAGTGGTGGTGCCGAGCGCGGAGTCGGGCTCGGGCATGGACGGCAGCGCGCTCAGCTCCATCAGCTGCTGGCGTTGCCGCTGCGCACCTTCGAAGTCGACCTTCTTCTGCGGGAGGTCGCCCGCCTGCAGCAGGCCCAGCCGCTGCATGCTGCGCTTGATGCCGATCTCCGCGTCGCCGGTGGCGTTCTCGATGTACATCACGGCGCGCTGCGGCGCCGCATCCCAGTCGAAGAAGATCGGGCTGGTCGCCGGGTCCTGGCGCTCGTCGTCGACCACGAACACGCCGCTGCGGGCATCGCCGTCGCGCCGCAGCAGCAGCCGGATGCGCTTGGGCGTGTCTTCGCCGCGCGAGGCGCCGCCGCTGTTGGTCATGCGCAGGTCGGCCTGCACCAGCCGCTCCTGCATGCCGGAGGAAAGGGCGCGCTGCGCCAGCACCGTCAGCGTCGCATCGAGCGTGGCGACCGATCCCGCGCTGGCGAGCGTCATGCGCACTTCCACCGCCAGCTTCGTCGTGCCGCCGACCGGCAGCGTGAACGGATCGCGCGTGACGTCCGCCGCCACGTACAGGCGCATGCCCAGGCGATCGGCCACGTAGTTGGTGAGCACCGCATTCTCGTAGCGGTTCAGCGCGTCGGGCTGCAGGGCGTCGGTGGCCGCCGCCATCGCGAAGCCGCTGCTGCCGTCCTCGCGGCCCTCGCTGCGCAGCAGGCCGTCGAGTTCGACGTTGAACAAGCCCGCGTAGGCGCCGGTCAGTTCCGTGGGCACCGAGGCGTTGCCCGTGACGATGTTCTTCTTCACCGTCTTCTTGGCCGGTGTCCCGCTGGGCGGCGCCGGCGCGGGCTCGGTGCTGCCGTCCTCGTCGGACATCAGCAACTGCAGTCCCATCAAGGCGCTGCCCAGCATGCGCAGCCGCCACCAGGTGCCGGGCGACAGTCCCGGGCCGGCCGTGACTTCGCCGTCCGGCAGGAACACCTCCACCGGCTCCAGCTGCTTGGGGTCGTCGAGGCCGCGCGTGAGTGAGATGCGCTTCATGTGCTGCGCCTGCTCCACCAGGTGGCCGATCTCGTCGGCGGCGACGGCGTGGAACTGCAGCCGCACGCCTTCGCCGAACATGCGGCGCACCTGCTCCTGCACGTCCGCGTTGAGCGACACGGGCAGGTAGCCGGCCGGCGGCAGCTCGAAGAAGCCGGCGTTGAGCAGCATGCGCTGCTGCGGCAGTGCGCCCGTGCCCGGCACGTAGTTCGCCAGCTGCGTCGAGAGGCCATCGAGGTCGGCGAACGAAGCCTTGATGCCACTGGCCACGTCTTCGTATTCCTTGATTGTGGGCCGGCCGTCAATCTTCTTCAGCAGCTTCTGCGTGCTGCCGCCATAGCGTTTCAGCAAGTCCTCGATCTGCTTGCGCGTCTTGCCCAGCAGCTCGCGCAGGTCCTCGCAGTCGTCGCCCGGCAGGATCACCGGCCGGTCGGGATCGAACAGGCCCGCCAGCTGGCACTGGAACTGCAGGATCTGCGCGACGAACACGTTCCATGGCCGCATCGCCATGCGGCCCTGCCAGTAGCCGCGTGCCTGCGTGTCCATGCGCTCGCGGCGGCCGCCCCATGCGTCGAGCACGCGCACGGTGGCGCCTTCGCGCGCCAGCAGCCCGATCACCACTTCGTCGCGGCCATACAGTTCCGCCGGCCGGCACCAGATGTCGCTGGCCAAGCCGGTGGCGGACAGCAGGCTCTGCGCCAGCCAGGGTTCGGCGGCGAAGTAGGCGGATGCGATGCGGTTGCGCAAGTGCACGTTGCCCGCCGCGATCGCGCTGCTGGCGGGAAGGGCCAGCGTCACCGGGCGCAGCCGCAGCACCACGCCTTCGCGCCACCAGGGATGGCGCGAATCCGTGGCGCAGGCGGTCTCGCACAGCTTGCCGTACACGGGCTCGTTGCCGCACAGCCCTTCGATGGGGCCGACGGTGATCTCGTAGATGCCCAGCGCCGCAGACAGCTTGATGCCGGCCTTGGGCGGTTCCAGGCAGTCGGCGAACTTGCCCGTTCCCTTCTTCATCGGCGGCGCGGCCACCTTCAGCAGGTCGACCAGCTTCGCCTGCAGCGGCTGCGGCGCCAGCACGAAGGTGCCGGCGGCGGTAACCGCCAGCCCTTCGCTCACTTCGATCTGGTCAGCCACCAGCGCGATGCCCAGGCCGTGCACCACGCCCCAGCCGCCCGCCAGGTTGGCCAGCCGCACCGCCTGCCGGTGGTAGTCCTGTTCCACGGTGAGCGCGCTGGCGCGCAGGAACTGGCCGTCGAAGTAATGCAGCCGCGTGAGCGGACTGCCCAGTCCCACGAAGGCCACGCCGTCGGTGGGCGGCAGTTCCACCGTGTCGCTGCACAGGTCGTTGTCGTTGGCCATGGTCAGACCCTCGGTATGGTGGTGGAGAGATTGCGGCCCTCGCCGGTGGGCGTCACGGCGCCGGCGGGAATGAAGGTGGACCCGAGCAGCGGCGTGTTGCCGGTGCCGGTGACGGTGATGCGCACCAGCGCACCGACCGGGTCGCGGTCCAGCGTCAGCGTCACCTGCGGCCGGCCCGGAACGCTGTCGTCGTAGGCGGGCGGCGCCAGGGTGAACGGCTTCCAGCCTTGCGCCGTGACGAACTCGCTGGCGGCGAAGGCGCCGCTCGCCACGCTCATCGTGGCCAGCGGCTGGCTGAACACCAGAGTCACTTTCTTGCCGGCCAGCGCCGCGCCGTCGTGCGCGACGACCGGCCCCGCCAGCGCCGGCTGCGGCGCGGGTTCGCCCAGCAGCAGGCCCTGCAGCAGCGAAGTGGGCAGCAGCGAGTCGCGCACGCCCAGGTCGATGCCGGCCAGCGTCACCTTCCAGCCATCCGGCTCGAGCTTCAGCCGCAGCCCGCGCAGCCGCGCGAGCGGCAGGCACAGGTCGGTCTCGCCGGGTTCGTCGGTGGGCGCTTCCGGCGCCTGCTCCGCGACCGCGCGCGCGAGCAGCTCGCGCACCAGTGCCGGTCGCTGCTGCGCCTGCTGCTGCGCGGGCAGCGCCTGCAGCGCGCGGAAGCTTTCGACCAGCCACTGGTCCGCTTCGCGCAACGGTGCGCCGTCCGCCGTGCCCTGCGGCCGCGGCGCGGCCAGGCCCAGCCACATCTGCAGCAGGTGGAAGGGCTGCGACAGCGGTGCCGCCTGTGGCGCGGTGCGCACCAGCCGCAGCTGCACCGTCTCGCACAGCCGCGAATAGGCGATGTCGGAAGCGTTGCCCGCGCACGGATCCGCGATCGCGGGCACCGGGGTGTCCAGGCAGCACGAATAGCAGACCACCACGTCCAGGTCCAGCGTGGCATCGTCCGGCGTTTCGATGTCCTCGAAGGCATCGTCCTCGCGGTGCGCCAGCCACCACAGCGGCAGGTTGACGCACTGCGGCACTTCCAGCACGAGGTCGCGACCGAGCACATCGATGGCGTAGCCGCTGCCCACCCGCAGTTCCTGGTCCGCCGGCCGGTAGGTCACGGCATAACCGGCGACGACGCCGGCGCCATGCAGCAGCCGCTGGTGGCGCCGCAACCGGCCGACGTGGAAGCCCTGTTCCGCCCGGAAGTCGGCCACGCCCAGCAGCATGCCGAAGTGGTAGTTGGGCGCGCACTGCGGGCTGTCCGGCAGCTCGCAGTCGCAGCGCTCCAGTTCCGGCAGGCCGCAGCAGTCGTCGCGCTTCATGGCTTGCGGTCCTAGAACAACGCTGCGCTGTGGGCGTAGGCGTTGGCGCGGCTGCCGACCGTCTCGCGCTCCGCTTCTTCCAGGGCGGCGGCGCGTTCCAGCGCCAGCGCCGCGCCCAGCAGCTTGCGCGTGGCGAGGCGATCGGCGCCGAGCGCGGTCGCGTAGGCGGTTTCGGCGGCGGCGAGTTCGGCCATCACGTTGGCGGGCGAGGCCGCGCCCGACAAGGCGGCGAGGCGCGAAGCGGCGGTGTCGAACTTCTCCAGTGCTTCCCAGAGCCCTTCCGGCACGGCGGCGAACCAGGCCTTGACGGTGTCGAGTTCTGCGTCGCTCATGGCCGCGCGCGCGGTGCCCACGGCGGCGATCTTGGTGGTGAGCGTGCCCCGCTCGGTGGCGACCGGGCCGGCATCGAGTTCGGCCCGCGTCTTGTCCGGTTCGGCCTTCATCGCCGCATGCAGCGCGGTGTCGTAGGCCTGCTGCGCCGGCCGCACAGCGGCGACGGCGGCGTCGACGGCGGCCAGCTTGGCCAGTGCGTTCTCGCGCGCCGTCTTCCTGGTGGGGTCGTGCAAGCGTTCGTGCTGCCAGCGGCTCAGGAAGGGGAAGGTGGTGGCGGTCGGCGCGGGCAGGGCGGCGAAGCGCTGCAGCGTTTTCGCGTCGGCTTCCAGCCTTGGCGCCGCATCGGCCGTGCTGCGCAGTGCCTGTGCCGCGCGCAGGAAGCGCCGCTGCGCCTGCAGAACGACTGCGTTGACCGCGTTGAAGGCGGCGGTGTCCACCTCGCCGGCCAGCCGCACCGATTCGCGCACCAGGTCGCGCCGCTCGCGCACCCGCTTGAGGAAGCTCTTGGCGGCGGTGGCGTTACTCGGGAACTCGCCCTCGACCCGCGCGCGCGCCGTTGCTTCCGACGCGGCCACGGCAGCCGCCGCATCGGCAGAAAGGGTGGCGAGCTCGCCGGTCAGCAGCGCATCGATCAGCTTCTGCCGCGCCTTGCTCTCCACGTCCGCCTGCTTCTCCTCCCGCCGCGCCTCGGCCAGCGCCTCTTCGGTGATGGCGAGTCGCGTTTCCAGCCGCGTGAGCTCCGCGGTCTGCACCTGCACGGCCAGCGCCTGCGCCGCCAGCGTGGCCTGCGCCTCCGCCAGCGCGATCAGCGCGGTCTCCATTGCCGCCAACAGCGGATTGCCGTCGGCAGGCATCGGGATGCCGGCCAGCGCCTTGCGCGCCGCCTCGACCGCTAGCGCCTGGCTGCGCACGGAGTCGGCTGCCGTTTGCTGCAAGGTCCTGGCGGCGGTCAGCGCCCCGCGCTGGGCGTGGACTTCGGCGCGTTGCGCGGTGGTGCTCGTGGCGAGGCGCGCGACCTCGTCGGTCCAGTACTGCAGGAGCGGGGTGGCCATGGTGCAGGTCCTCCGGTTCAGGGGGCGATCGGTTGCGGCGGCGCTTCGTCCGCCGGCCAGGGCTGGTGCGCGGGGAAGCCCGGGTGGGCCCGCCCCGCCTTGTCGTACTCGCGTTCGACGGCGAGCAGGAAGTGGCGCTGGTGGATGCGCGTCCCCGCGGCCGCCGCCAGGAAGGCGGCGGCCAGCGACGCATTGCGGATCTGCGCGCCCGAGATCGGGTACCAGGCGGCGAGCTCCGCGAGGTCGACGTCTTGGGCCAGCGGCGCGGAGCGCGGCAAGTGGATGCGCCACAGCATCTCGCGCGCGGCCGCGTCCGGCTCGGGAAATTCGACGATGAACTCGAAGCGGCGCGCGAACGCGCTGTCGAGGTTGGCGCGCAGGTTGGTGGTGAGCACGCCCACGCCCTCGTAGCGTTCGAGCCTTTGCAGCAGGTAAGCGGTCTCCAGGTTGGCGTAGCGGTCGTGCGCGTCGCTTGCCTCGGTGCGGCGGGCGAACAGCGCATCGGCCTCGTCGAACAGCAGCAGCGCGCGCGAACGCTCGGCCAGGTCGAACACCGCGGCCAGGTTTTTCTCCGTCTCGCCGATCCACTTGGACACCAGGCTGGCGAGGTCGACCGCCAGCAGGTCGACGCCCAGCGCATGCGCCATCGCTTCGGCCGCCAGCGTCTTGCCGGTGCCGGGCGGACCGAAGAACAGCAGCCGCACGCCGCGCCGCTCGCCGCGGCCCTGCGCGAAGCCCCAGTCGTCCAGCACGGTGATCTGCTGCAGCACGCGGCGCACGGCGGCAACGAGCTGGCGGCGCGAGGGCTCCGACAACAGCAGCGCATCCCAGCCGGCGCGCGGCGCCACGCGTTGCACGCCGGGGCGCGCACTCCAGGGCGTGCGCGCGCGTATGCAGTCGGCCACCTGCTCCAGGGCCAGCGGCGCCTCCTGCAACGCCTGCCGCAGTGCCAGGTCGCGCACCACTTCGTGCGCGTCGTCGGGCTCGATCGGATAGCGCGCGGCCAGGGTGTCGGCGGCGTCACCGAGCTGGGGCAGCAGCGACTGCCATAGGCTGCGACGCGCCGGCGCCGGCAGCGGGTCGGCTTCCAGCCGCAGCAGCGGCAGGCCCAGTGACGGCAACTGGCTTTCGGAACGCGCGGTGGCGAGCACCGGCACCTGCCACGGCAGCCGCGGCAAGGCCGGCACCGCGGCCGCGGGGCCATCCTCGGAGGGCGCTTCCAGCCACAGCGCGGCCTGGTGCAGGAAGGCGGCGGTGTAGGCGGCGGTGCATTGCGCTGCATCGCGCAACGCGGAGC
>JAEZKX010000383.1 GCA_023436025.1 Pseudomonadota bacterium
CCTCCGCCGCCACCACCGGCCCGGTGGTCGACAGGTCGATCCACAGCTTCATGCGGCCGCCATGCACGGCACCCTGGGCGCCGAGCGCGACTTCCCGCACCACGTCCGGAGTCGGCAGGCTGGCCAGCACGAAGTCGGCCGCATCGGCCACTTCGCGCGGCGTGGCGCACACGGTAGCGCCTCGCTGCACCAGCGCGTCGCGGGCGGCGGCCGACGGGTCCGCCACGACCACGCGGTAACCCGCGTCGAGCAGGCGTGCGGCCATGGGCTGCCCCATGCGGCCCAGCCCCAGGAATCCGATCACGGGCGCGCTCATGCCGGGACCTCCTTGGCGGACTCGTCGTCGCACAGGGGCTGCAGGGCGAGCGCCTCGGCGGTCGCCTGGTCGAACCAGCGGATGTAGCTCAGGCGCCCTTCGTCCGTGACCTCCTCGTCGGGGAACGCATCGAGCATGCTTTCCACGAAGGCCTTGACGTGCGCCTTGTTCTCGGCATGCGCGATCACGTAGAACTCGTTGCGCCGGATGGCGCGCACCACGCGCTCGCCCAGCACCTCGGGCTCGATGCCGATGTCGCGCAACGACGGCATCGCGAAGGGCGCGCGGCCGGGGGTGCGCAGGTGCTCGGGGCGCAACAGTTCGGAGCGGCGCACGTCCGACTTGGTCGCCCCCGGGCACAGCACCGTGACGCCGATGTTGTGCTTGCCCACCGACAGGCGCAGCGAACCCGAAAGGCCGTGCAGCGCGAACTTGCTGGTGCTGTAGATGCCGCCCCAGGCCGGCGCCGGCACCAGCCCGGCGATGGACGAGGTGTTGACGATGTGGCCGCCCTCGCCATGCCGGCGGATGCGGGGCAGGAAGGTGACGATGCCGTTGATCACGCCCTGCAGGTTGACGCCCAGGATCCAGTCCCAGTCCTCGTAGGCAGCCTCGTCCATCGGGATCGGGCTGCTCACGCCGGCGTTGTTGCACAGCACATGGACCTTGCCGAACGCGGCTTCCGCCTCGTCGGCCGCCGCGGCCATCGCGGCACGGTCGGACACGTCCAGCTTGATGAAGCGCAGCCGCGCCGCATGCTCCGCCAGCTGCGCCTCGGCCTGGGCCCGGTGCTCGTCGCTCAGGTCCGCCACCACGACGTTCATGCCGGCGCGCAGGAAGCATTGCGTCATGCCCAGCCCGATGCCGCTGGCGCCCCCGGTGACGAAGGCGGTCTTTCCCTGGAGATCTCTCATGTCCTCTCGTTCCACGGCAGGTAGGCCACGGCCCGGATCTCGATGCTCTGGCGCTCCTCGGCATCGGGCGGGCTGGTGGGATCGCTGAAGGCGGTGTGGGCCGCCCACTGCACGGCATCGGCCTGGGTGTCGATCTGCTTGAAGGCCAGCACCTCGTCGGGCCGCATCTGCGACAGGTAGTACCAGCGCTGCGCCGGATCGTGCGAGATGTTGAAGCCGTGCGGGTTCTTCGCATGCGCGCGCGAGGCCAGCAGCTTCACCGGGTGCAGGTTGGCGCGCCGCATGGTGGAGCCGTCGACGACGGCCAGCGGGTCCTTCTGCACGGTGCGGATCGGGCGCCACAGGTTCACCAGGATCTGGCGGCCGCGCAGGCACTCCTCGCGGTGGGCCTCGGGCGCCAGCGCCCGGGCCATCTGGCGCAGCGTCTCGAAGTCGTTGTCGACGTGCACGTTGCCCGCCGGCGTGCGCGCATTCGCGGGCGCGTCCGGCTGCTTGCTGCGCACGATGTGGCCGTAGCAGGTGACATGGGCGGCGCCGGTCAGCTGGCGCACCAGCGCCTCCATGTCGGGGTAGTACAGCGCGCGAATCTCGGCTTCATCGTTGAAGTTGGTGCAACGCGTCACGTGTCGCAGCACCTGCACGCCGTTGCGCTCCAGCGAGACGCTGTCCTCGCGGCCGCGCAGGTCGTGCAGGGTGACGCGGTGCTGCTCGAAGCGGGTGATGCTGTTGGCACGGTTGGCATCGTCGACCACGCTGTCGTCGAAGCCGTGCTCGTTGAAAGTGAGCACGGCCTCGATCGACCGGGGTCCGGGCACGGATACGGTCACGGGTTCAGCCTTCCATGGAAATGTTCAGGGTCTTGATGGCGCGCTGCCAGCGGTCGGTCTCGGCCTTGAGCTGGCCGGCGAAATCGCCATTGGCAGCCGAGCGCTCCAGCGACATGCGCTGGAGCATCTCGCCGAGGGCCGGCGCGGCCAGCGTCTGCTGCAGCGCCTGTCGCAGCGTGGCCGCGGCGGCGTCGCTGGTGTGGCGCGGGGCGAACACACTGTGCCGGTCCTCCACGATCACGTCGTATCCGAGCTGCGTGGCCGTCGGCACGTCGGGCGCGAAGGCCGAGCGCTCGGCGGAAGTCAGCGCCAGCAGGCGCAGCTTGCCGGCGCGCGCGTGTTCGATGCCGCCGGCGAGCGAGCCGAGCAAGAACGGGACCTCGCCCGCCAGCGCCGCCAGGAAGCCGGGGGCGTCGCCCTGGTAGGGCACCAGCTGCCAGTCCGCCTTCAGGGCGCGGCCCATCAACAGGGCGGCCAGGTGCGGCGTCGAGCCCAGGCCGGGCATGCCGCAGTTGCGGCCGCGGGGATTGTCCTGCAGCCACTTCGCGGCATCGGCGAGCGTGCGCACGCTGTCCGGCACGGCTGGTCCGGCATAGAGCCCCAGGTGCAGGCGCGCCACCGGCGCCAGCGGCAGGAAGTCGCGGACCAGCTCGTAGCGCACGCTCTTGAACAGGTGCGGCGCCATGGTGATGACGGAAGCGGGGGTCACCAGCAGCACGCTGCCGTCGCCGGGCGCGTTGCGCAGCTGGTCCGCGGCCACACGGCCGCCCGCCCCCGGGCGGTTCTCCACGATCACGGTGGTCCCGCCGAGGGCGGCCTTCAGCGGATCGACCAGCGCGCGGGCGATCACGTCGGCGGGGCCGCCAGGCGGATAGCCCACGACCAGGCGCACGGGGCCGCGGACCTGGGCCAGGGCGGGGGCGGCAAGCGTCCCGGCCGCCAGGGCGGCCGCGCTGTACAGGAAAGTCCGGCGATGCAGGGTCATGCTTGTGTCTCCTCGGTGGTGGTGGATCACGCCGCGCCGACAGTCATGTCGGACAGGCGCTGGAAGCGCTCGATGTTCGGCGCCTGCGCGAGCAGGCCGGTGGTGCAGCACACGAAGCTCAGGTCCAGCTCCGGATCGACCCAGAACATCGTGGAGCCGGCGCCGTAGTTGCCGAAGGTCTCCGGCGAGGTCAGCGTGCCGAACTGGTGGTGCACGATGCCTTCGCCGCGCACGCTGAAGCCCAGGCCGATGAAAGCGGGCGGCGGCTCCCAGCCGGCGCGCAGGGCCACGGTGCGATAGAGCTCGTTGGGCAGCTCGCCCGTCCAGTTGCGGCGCGCCAGCCGCAGCATGCGCGGCGACAGGATGCGCGCGCCGTCGGCGCTGCCGCCGCGGCGCAGCATCTCGACGAAGCGCCACAGGTCGGGCACCGAGGCGCAGGCACCCACGTGCGGCGCCTCGTTCACCTCCTGGTCGAACAGGCTGTACTTGCCCGGATCGTCGCGCCCGCGCACCGCGATGGGAACCACGCCGCGGATGTCTGGCACGACCTTGCGCGCACGCAGGTCGGGACGCACGCCGAAGCTCGTGTCGCGCATGCCCAGCGGCTCGAACAGGTCCTCGCGGGCGATGTCGCGGAAGGCGCGGCCCTGCGGGTCGGTGCGGCGCAGCATCTCGCCCATCAGCACGTGGTTGACCACCGGCGCGTAGTCGCAGCGCGTGCCAGGCGGCACGATGCCGTGCACGTTCTCGATCACGGCCTGCAGCAGTTCGTCGAGGCGGTCCTCGAACATGTCCGGCTTGGGCGTCCACACCCCCGGCATGCCGGCCGTGTGGGTCAGCAGGTGGTGCAGGGTGGCGGCCTCGCGCGGCGCGCCGCGGAACTCCGGAATGATGTCTGCGACCCGGGTGGTCAGCGCCAGCCGGCCCAGCTCCACCGCGCGCAGGACCAGCACGTTGGTGAAGGCCTTGGTCAGCGAGAAGATGCTGAACACCGAATCGGTGGCCAGCGCCTGGGAGCCGGCGCCGGCATGCGTGCCGATGGCTGCCTCCAGGTCCACGCGGCCGCCGCGGCCGACGCGGATCACGGCTCCGTGGTAGTGGCCGCGGGCCACGTCGGCCTCGATCGCGGCGCGCAGTTGCGCCAGGCGCCCGGCATCCATGCCGTGTTGCGCGGATGTGCTCATGAGTTCTGGTCTCCTTCTTTGGCGCCGCGATTACACCGCCACACCGCTATCATGCAAAACGAAATGATTTCATCGATTCATGAAGGATTGCAATGGCGGTGACCCTGCGCCAGCTGCGCGCCTTTGCCGCCGTCGCGGAGACCGGCAGCTTCACGGCGGCCGCCGGCGTGCTGAGCCTGACCCAGTCCGCGCTGTCGGTGTTGGTGCGCGAGCTCGAAGCCGAGCTGGGCGTGCGGCTGTTCGACCGCCACACCCGCGGCGTGGTGCCGACGGAAGCGGGGCGCGAGTTCCAGCCGCGGGTGCAGCGCATGCTGGCGGACCTGGGCGAGGCCGTGGCCAGCATCGCCGAGATCGGCGCGCGCAAGCGCGGACTGGTGCGGCTGGCCGCACCGCAGCTGATCGCGTCCGCGGTGCTGCCGGGCGTCATCGCCGCCTATCGCAAGAAGTACCCGGGCATCGAGGTACAGCTCACCGACGCGCTGCCGGAGCACCTGCTCGAAGCGATCGCCTCGGGGGCCGCGGACCTGGCCTTCGGCCACGAGCTTCCCCATGACGACAGCGTGGAGGCCAGCATGTTCCTGGAGGATCCGTTCTGGCTGGTGTGCCGGCGCGACGATCCGCTGGCCCGGCGGCGCAAGGTGAACTGGTCCGACATCGCGGGCCGCACCTTCATCGGCCCCACGCGCGATTTCCGCCAGCGCCTGCTGGCCAGGCTCGATGCCGATATGCGCGCGACCATGGCCGCGGCGCAGGGCCAGGACGTGTCCTACCTCACGACCGCCCTGGGACTCGTGATGGCGGGCCAGGGCATCACGGTGGGACCCAGCTACGCGGCGCGCCTGGTACGGGCCTACGGGCTGTGCATGATCGAACTGGGCGGGCCGGTCTTCAAGCGCAGGGTCTCGGTGTACCAGGCGGTGCGCCGGGGCCCCACGCCCGCCGTGGAGGCCTTCGTCGAGACGCTGCGCGAGATCATCGGGCCGCAGGCGCCGCGCAAGCGGGCCTGAAACGCGGTGTGGCTATGCTTGCGCCCCCCGAGGACAAGAAGACCATGGACCTGAATCAACTGTTTTCCGTGCGCGACCGCGCCGCGATCGTCACCGGCGCCGCCAGCGGCCTGGGCCTGGCCATGGCGCAAGCGCTGGCCGAATGCGGCGCCCGCGTCACCCTGCTGGACCTGAATGGCGCCGAGGCCGGGCGCCAGGCCGAGCTGCTGCGCCAGCGCGGCCTGCAGGCCCGCGCCGCCGCCCTGGACGTCACCGACAGCGCGGCGCTGGACCGCGCCTTCGACGAAGCCGCGCAGGCGCACGGCGGCCTCGACATCGTGTTCGCCAATGCCGGCATCGATCCCGGGCCGGGCTTTGCCTCGATCGCCGAGCGCGGCAAGCGCGTGCCCGAGCACCAGATCGAGAACTACTCCGACGCGCGCTGGCACCGGGTGATCGGCATCAGCCTGGATGCGGTGTTCTATTCGATCCGCGCCGCCGCGCGCCACATGAAGCCGGCCGGCCGCGGCTCCATCGTCGTCACCACCTCGATTTCCGCGGTGCGGCCGGCGCCCGCCATCGGCATGGCCTACATGGCGGCCAAGGCCGGCGCGGCGCACCTGGTGCGCACCTCGGCGCTCGAGCTGGCGCGCTACGGCATCCGCGTGAACGCGATCGCGCCGGGGCCGTTCGCCACCAACATCGCTGCCGGCCGCGAAGATGTCGCCGCCTTCAGCGCGGCGCAGCCGACCGTCGTGCCCCTGGGCCGGGTGGCCTCGCCCGAGGAGATCCGGGGCCTGGCGCTGCTGCTGGCTTCCGACGCCTCCAGCTTCATCACCGGCGAGCAGGTGGTGATCGACGGCGGCACCTCGCTGGGAATGCCCTGCTGAGCCCCGGAATGCGCGCCCCTGCGCCGACGCATCGCGCAGCCCATGCCGACGATCGGCGACCTCTTTCCGGCCCTTTCTAGGTGGCCCGCCCGCACTCCGCCCTGATCTCGGCGATCAGCTGCTGGCTGGTTGCCGAGAGTTCCGCCTGCCGTCGGTAGATGAGACCCATGGTGTGCTTGCCCTGCGCGTCCACGTCGTGGTCCAGCGGCAACTCGCACAACAGTCCCGAGCGGATGTCGGTTCGGCTGACGTCGTAGCGCGTCAGCCCCACGCCGTCGCTTGCCAGCACCGCGCTCTTGAGCAGTTGTGAAGAGTCGGAATGGACGGTGCTTCGCATCGGCCACAGCCCCTGTGCGCGCGCCCGAGCCCGCAGCGCGCGCTCGAGCGCGACGCTCTCGGTCATGACGAACCAGGGGTGTGCGAGCAGGTCGGGCATCTCCAGCGACGTCGAGGCAAGCAGTGGATGGCCACTGCGCACCACCAGGCAGTTGCGGTCTTCGAACAAGGGCAACTGCACCAGGTCGCCGGTCGTGTCATCCTCCACGATCACCGCGATCACGAAATCGAGACCTCCCTCGCGCAGCGCAGGAAGAAGTTGCTCGCGCGTGCCCATCGAATAATTGACCGAGAGCTTGCGGTCACCGCCGATCAAGCGCAGGGTCACAGTTGGCAGGATGCTGGTGTGGAAGCCCGCGCCTGGGGGCGCGCCGACGTTGACACTGCCTGAACCAAGTTCCTTCAGCGACTCGATGTCCTCGCCGATCTTGCGCATCTCCGCGTCGATCAACCGGGCTCGCAACAGCACGGCCTTGCCGTAGCTCGTCAACCTCACGCCACGCGCCTCGCGAATGAACAGGTCGACGCCAAGGCGCTCTTCGAGCACCTGGATGCTCTTTGTCAATGCAGGTTGCGAGATATGCAGTTGCTCGGCTGCCCTGTTGAGACTACCCGCCTGCGCAACGGCCAGAAAACGATTCATTCCGGGGAGATGCATGCCTGCCGTCGACCTATAACCTTCACCGATACCCCGATCCAATCATTCCATTGGACCAGGGTGGCGCGGCTGATGATACTTCGCGCCAGGGATGCCCCCGGAATTCATGCGGGGCCCAAGGAGACGACATTGAGCCATTCCCTGGCCACGCAACGCAGGCATCTCCTGCTGGATGCATGTGGGGCCGCCGGCATCCACACGCTTCTGGTGTACGGCAACGCCTGGACGTGCGACTACCTGCGGTACGCCACGGACTTCGCACCTCTGGAGGGGCATGCCCTCGCCCTTTTCGCGCCCGAGGGCACACGCCTGCTGGTCGAAGTGCGCAGCGAAGCGGCACGCGCCCGCGTCGAAGCTCCCCACCTGCATGTGCAATGGTGCGCGGACTTCCTTGCAGCGGCGCGGGATGCGATCGCCGGTTCGGCCATCCCCTTGGCCTACGTGCCGGGCCCCCATCTGCCCGCCGGCATCGCCCAGTCCCTGGGCACTGCGACGGAATTCACCGAGCCCTTCCAGCGCTTGCTGACCGTCAAGTCCGAGGCCGAGATCGACGCCGTGCGCCGCGCCGCCGCGCTGGCCGACGAGGGGTACGAAGTGTTCCGTCATGCCGCCCGCGAGGGCCGCGCGGAATACGAGATCATCGGCGAACTGGAAGCCTTCTTTCGCAGCCGGGGCTGTCCCGACAACTTCATGATCATGGCTTCCGGCGGCCAGGAAGTCCGGGCGATGCACCCGCCCAGCGCGCGGCGCCTGAAGCGCGGCGACCTGGTCACTACCGAGCTCACGCCATGCGTGGACGGCTACTACGCGCAGATCTGCCGCACCCTGGTGGTGGGCCCGGCATCGGCCGCGCAGCAGCAGGCGTTCGATGTGCACCTCGAGGCGCTGGAAGCCGGCCTGGCCGCCGTGCGGCCCGGCGTGACCGCCGGTGAAGTGGCCACCGCGCAGAACGACGTCTTCCGCGCCCATGGACTCGCGCAGTACGTCACCAGCGAGTACACCCGCGTGCGCGGCCACGGCCTCGGCCTCTATGTGGACTCGCGACCGGCGATCCTGGAGGGAGACGCGACCGTGCTCGAGCCCGGCATGACCGTGATCGTGCATCCCAACGGCTACCACCCGGCGTCCGGCTACCTGGTCCTGGGCGACGCACTGGTCCTGCGGGAGCAGGGCATCGAAGTATTCACGCAGACGCCGCGCCGTCTGTTCACGGTCTGAAGGGAGCGGGAAATGCGAAGGGGATGGATGGACTGGGTGCCCGAAGAGGTGCCCGAATCGCTGCTCCGGACGCGCGTCGCGCAAGTCGCGGCTGCCTGCCGCGCGCGCGGGCTGGATGCACTGGTGCTGTACGCCAGCTTCGCGAGGCCGGCGCAGGTTTCGGCGCTGGTCCATTTCGTGCCGTTCTGGAGCCAGGCCTTGCTCGTGGTCACGGCCGACGGCCGGACCCTGCTGACCATGGCCACGACCGGGCGCACCGTGCAATGGATCCGCAGCACCGCGTGCGTGGGGGAAGTCATCGTGGGTCCGGATGTGGGCGCGGTCGCGGGCAAGTGGCTGCAAGGCAAGGGCCAGCTCGGCATCGGCGCCATGCCGGACGTTCCCCTGTCGGTGCTCTCCGGCCTGCGGCGCGCCCTGCCCCATGCGCAGCTGACGGATGCGCAGGGCTGGTACGGTGACCTGGAAGCCGGCTTCCACCCTCCTCCCCAGCTTTCGCGGCGCACAGCCACCATCACCCAAGAGGCGCTTGCCGAAGCGCCCGCCGCCGCAGCGCGTGGCGCCCATGCCGTCGTCGCGGCAGTCGAAGGTCACTGCCGCCAGCAGGGCGCAGAGGAGGTGCTGGTGACCATGGCGCCCGATCTG
Organism: Pseudomonadota bacterium; assembly: GCA_023436025.1. Classification (GTDB taxonomy): domain Bacteria; phylum Pseudomonadota; class Gammaproteobacteria; order Burkholderiales; family Burkholderiaceae_C; genus Ramlibacter. Next base: position 8,957 of record JAEZKX010000383.1, read on the forward strand.
CGCGAGAGCGCCATCCTGCGCAGGCTGGAAGGCGATGCCTGCCTGGGCGACCAGTTCGCGGTGCAGGCCAGCGTCGCCTACAAGGGCACCTGGCTGCGGCTTGCGAGCAGCTACCTGCGCACGGACGGCGGCTTCGTCGAGCGGCCCGAGTGCGCGCGCGCACGGACCGCGCTGCGTGGGCTCGCTGGCGTGGCGAGCGCATCGGATGCCGCCGGCGCTGCGGCCCGCGCCGCCGGCAGCGTGCTCGAGGACTGGCAGCTCGAAGCGCGGCGCGCGGGACTGCCGCTGGCCTGCGTGGCCGCGCATGGACAAGGCGATGCAACCGTGCCGCCCCATGCCACCTTGTCCATGCAGCTACGCGCCGGCGCCGACGTCGTGCTGTTGTCCGATTCGCCCTCCCTTTCCTGAACACGACATGCGAGAACCCATCCAAGGCCCTTTCAGCTGGAACGCGGCCGACATCGCCCGCGATGACAGCTGGATCCACCAATTCACCGCCGCCGAACAAGAGGAAATCGATGCCGCCCTGCGCCTGGCCCAGGGGCGCGGCGCCACCCTTCCGACCCTGCGCGCCGAAGACTTCCCGCTGCCCACGGTGAGCCTGCTGTTCGCCAAGGGACGCGAGCAACTGGAGAACGGCGTCGGCATGCAGCTCTACCGCGGACTGGACGTGTCGCGCTATACCAAGGACGAACTCCGCCTGATCTACTGGGCGCTGGGCCTGCACCTGGGAACGCCCGTGTCCCAGAGCATGCACGGCGATGTCCTGGGCGATGTACGCAACCAGAACACGGACCTGCTCGGGCCACAGGGACGCGGCTACACCACGAACAGGAAACTGAACTGCCACACGGATTCTTGCGACGTGGTGGGCTTGTTCGTTCTGCGCACCGCCAAGAGCGGCGGTGCCAGCCGCCTGGCCAGCTCGGTGGCCCTGCACAACGAAATGTTGCGCCGGCGTCCGGACTTGCTGGAGCGCATGTACGAGCCCTTCGCCTGGAGCTGGCAGGGCCAGGAACCCGGCGGCGCGCCGCCCTGGTACCTGCAGCCTGTCTTCACCAGCTGGCGCGGCAAGTTCGCCTGCCGGTTCGTCGGCACGCACATCCGCTCCGCCCAGCGTTACGAGGACGCGCCACGGCTCACGCAGGGCCAGCAGGAGGCGCTCGAACTGTTCGATGCCATCTCGCAGGACCCGGAGTTCAGTTACTCGATGATGTTCGAACCCGGCGACCTGCAGTTGCTGAACAACCATGTGACCTTGCACGCGCGCACCGAGTTCGAGGACCACGAGGAGCCGGACCGTCGCCGCCACCTGCTGCGCATGTGGCTGTCGGTACCGAACAGCCGCGAGCTGCATCCGGCCCTGGGATTCATCTACCGCAATCTCCAGGGCGGCACCGTGCGCGGCGGCTTTCCGTCCCGCTCCGGGCGGCTGCAGTACGAAACCCGCCTCGGCGCCGCGATGCTGGACTGATCCACATGCCCTACCAATCCCGGCACAAGCAGGCCAGCCTCGCCCTGGTCGGCGACGTGATGCTGTCGCGCGCGCTGCAACCCTTCCGCGAGCCGGAATACCTCGCGCTCGTGGACCTGGTGCGGGGCTGCGATGCCGCCGTCGCGAACCTGGAGACAGTCGTTCGCCAGCCCGAGGAGGGCCATCCCAACTTCACCATGGGCACGCCCATGACCACTGCCCCGGCACTGGTGGAAGACCTCAAGTGGATGGGCTTCCAGCTGGTGTCCATCGCCAACAACCACGCCAGCGACTACGGCGTGGCTGGCGTCGAGGCCATGGTCGCCCACCTGCGACAGGCAGGCCTGCAGGCCGCCGGTGCCGGGCGCAACCTCGCCGCGGCGCGGGCACCCGCCTATGTCGACACCGCAGCCGGGCGGATCGGGCTGGTCGCGGCCACATCGTTTTTCAGGCCGTGGAATGCCGCGTCCGACCAGCGACCCGACGCCGCCGGCCGCCCGGGAGTCAATCCGCTGGGGTTCACCACCACCTACGAACTGCAGCCAACCGAGTTCGACGCGCTGTCGACCATCGCCCAGCGCCTGGGGCTGGCGCAGGAGAAGGCGCGCCATGCCAGGCAGTTCTACAGCGACGCGGAACTCGGGCACCAGTCGAACGACCGCCTGACCCTGTTCGGCCAGCAATTTGTCCGCGGTGACCGATTCGCCGTCCATACGCGCGTCAACCGCCTGGACGCCCACGCCAACCTCAAGGCATTGGCCGAGGCACGCCGCCAGTGCGACTGGCTCGTCTTTTCGTTCCACAGCCACGAATTCGGCGATGGCAACCGCCTCACGGCAACGAGCGACGTGCAGCTCACCGAACCCGCGCGGTTTGCGGTGGAATTCGCGCGCTGTGCGATCGATGCTGGGGCGGACGCCGTGGTCGGCCACGGCCCGCACGTGACACTGGGCGCCGAGATCTACCGAGATCGGCCGATCTTCTACAGCCTGGGCAACTTCGTGTTCCAGAACGACACGGTGCAACAGTTTCCATCGGAAGCCTATGGTCGCTTCGGGCTGGGGCACGAAGCGACACCTGCGGACTTCCTCGATGCCCGCACGCAGAATGACACGCGGGGATTCCCATCCGAGCCCGAGTTCTGGGAGGGCTGCCTCGCACGCGTGAGCTTCGAAGGCGGCCGCCTGGCGCGGGCCGAACTCCACCCCATCGACATGGGCTTCGGCACGCGCCGGTCCGAGCGCGGGCGCCCGGTGCTGGCCCGGGGCGAGCGCGCGCAGCGCATCCTCGGGCGGATGGAACGGCTGGCGCGGCTCCACGAAACCGAAACCTCCCGCGCGGGCGACGCGCTGCTGCTCGTGCCAGCCGCCTGATCCACAGACACAAAACAAGGAGACAAGCCCCATGAAGCTGATTCGCGCCACGATGGCCATCGCAGCCGCCCTCATGCTCCCTGGAGTCCAGGCCCAGGATTTCCCGCAGCGTCCGATCCGCATGATCGTCGGCTTCTCCGCCGGCAGCATCAGCGACAACACGGCGCGCCTGGTCGCCGAGCGGGCTGAAAAAGCCCTCGGCCAACCCATCGTCATCGAGAACGTCCCCGGCGCGGGCGCGACGCTGGCGGCGGCCCGGGCCGCCAAGGCAGCGGCGGATGGCTACACGGTGTTGTTCGTGGCCATGGGCCATGCAGTGGCCCCCGCGCTCTACGGCAAGCTGCCGTACGACACCGTCAACGACTTCACCGGCGTGGCCACGGTCGCGGATGCCCGCGTGATGCTGGTGACCCAGCCCGGCTACGCCTGGAAGGGCGTGCGCGACCTGGTGGCGGACGCGAAGGCGAACCCCGGAAAGTATTCCTTTGGCTCCTCGGGCAACGGCACGTTCCTCCACCTGATCGGCGAATCGCTGGCCCAGAGCACCGGCATGCGCTTGCTGCACGTGCCCTATCGCTCGGGCGCCGAGGTCGTGACGGCCGTCATGTCCGGCACCATCGACCTGGCGTTCTGCACGGTCAACACCTGCCATGACCAGGTGAAATCAGGCAAGCTCAGGGCGCTGGGCTACATCGCCCCACAGCGCCACGCGGTGGCCTCGGACATCCCGACATTCGCCGAGCAGGGCATCGAGCTGGAGGTCGGCTCCAACAACTACATCCTCGCTCCCGCTGGCACACCGGGGCCAGTGCTGCGCAAGCTGCACGCGGCCTTCAACGGGGCAGTGACCTCGCCGTCGGTGAAGGAGCGCTTCATCAAGATGGGGCTGGACCCGGTGCCCAGCGAAAGCCCCGACGCTGTCACGGCTTTCATGAAGTCCGAGGTTGCCCGCTGGGGCCCCGTCGCCCGCCGCATCGGCTTGAAGCTGGAGTGACGCGGCATGCCACGCGCGGAGGCCCGCATGGCGAGAAGGTAGAACGGGCGGCGGTCCGGAAGCCGCTGTGCAGACCAGCCTGGCCCCGCGCACCGGCTAGAACAAGGTCGGCTCCTCCGGCGGCTGCGGCGGCTTCGGCTTCGGCGGCTTGGCCACGCGCGCGGTGCGCACGCTGCTGGCCGCCGGGGCGCGCGGTGGCAGGGGCGCGGGCTCGGCTTCCAGCGGGCCGGGCCAGGGGCGGAAGAACTGCGGCGCGTCACGCACGCTGCAGGTCAGCCAGGCGTCGTACTCGGTCGGCGCCAGCAGGATGGGCATGCGCTTCTCGTCCTCAGGCTTGTGGAACTGCCGGTAGAACAGGTGCCCGTCGGCATTGACGGTGAGCATCGCGAAACTGAACAGCTCCCGGCCATCGGGATGCCGCCACTTGGTATAGATGCCGGTGATGCCCATGGGCACGGACCCCGGCTGCCGGATGGCCCAGCGTTCGGCCTTGCCGGTGGCGTAGCTGGGCTCGAAGATGGTTTCGGCCGGCACGATGCAGCGCTGGCCGTAGCGCCAGGCGTCGCGGAAGCTGGGCAGCAGGTGCACGGTCTCGCTGCGCGCGTTGTAGGTCCGGCGGCCGAAGGCCAGTTCCTTGGCAAAGACCGGCAACAGCCCGAAGACGCCGTCCTCGACGATGCGCCGGTTGCCCGAGCCCGGTTCGGCCAGGCGGATGAAGGGGGCGAGCCCGGTCGGCCAGGTGTCGACGGCCGGATCGTCGCGTTCGCGCAGCACGCCGAAGAAGCTGAGCAGGCGGTCGGCCCGCGACACCGCCACGTAGTTGGAGCACACGCCGGAATTATGCGGGGCCCATCGCCGCTTCAGCCCAGCGGCAGCCTGGACGAATTCTTCACCTCCTCCATCACCGCATAGGTGCGCGTCTCGCGCACGCCGGGCAGCTGCCACAGAACGGTGCCGGCGAAGTCGCGGTAGGCCTCCATGTCGGCCACGCGCGTCTTCAGCAGGTAGTCGAAGCCGCCCGCCACCATGTGGCACTCCATGATCTCGGGGTGCACCTGCACCGCCGCCTTGAACTGCTCGAACACATTGGGCGTGGTGCGATCGAGCAGCACCTCGACGAACACCAGCATGCCCGCGCCCAGCAGCAAGGGGTTGAGCCGGGCCTCGTAGCCCAGGATGTAGCCGTCGCGCGCCAGCCGCTGCACCCGCGCCAACACCGCCGTGGGCGACAGCGCCACCGTCTCGGCCAGCTTCAGGTTGGACAGGCGGCCGTCGTCCTGCAGCGCCTGCAGGATGCGGCGGTCGATGCGATCGAGTTCTGGTGAAGGCCGCATGGCTAGTGAAAGATTCGGTGAAAGTGGCGAAGAACGCAGCAAGATCCTAGCCGGAACCGGCAACGATGCGCTTCATGCCGTTCGAATCCTTCGCCCCGCCCAGTCCCCATGCGGGCACGCCGCTGCGCACCGCCATCACCGCGGCTTGGCGCCTGCCCGAGCCCGAAGCCGTCGCCGCCCTGCTGGAACAGGCCCGGCTGCCCGCCGGCATGGCGCAGGCGGCGCAGCAGCTGGCGCTGCGGCTGGCGGCCAACCTGCGCCAGCGCAAGGCCGCCGCCGGCCGCGCCGGCATCGTGCAGAACCTGCTGCAGGAGTACGCGTTGTCGTCGCAGGAAGGCATCGCGCTGATGTGCCTGGCCGAGGCGCTACTGCGCATTCCCGACGCCGCCACCCGCGACGCGCTGATCCGCGACAAGATCGCGCAGGGCCAGTGGCAGGCGCACCTGGGGCGTAGCCCTTCGCTGTTCGTCAATGCCGCCACCTGGGGGCTGCTTCTCACCGGCAAGCTGGTCGCCACGCACAGCGAGTCCGGGCTGTCGGCGGCCATCGGCCGGCTGGTCAGCCGGGGCGGCGAACCGCTCATCCGCAAGGGCGTGGACCGGGCCATGCGCATGATGGGCGAGCAGTTCGTCACCGGGGAGACCATCGCGCAGGCGCTGGCCAACGCGACGCCGCGCGAGGCCGAGGGCTTCCGCTATTCCTTCGACATGTTGGGCGAGGCCGCGCTGACGGCCGCCGATGCGCAGCGCTACCTGCGCTCCTACGAGGACGCCATCCATGCGATCGGCAAGGCGTCGGACGGCCGTGGCGTCTACGACGGGCCCGGCATCTCCATCAAGCTGTCGGCCCTGCATCCGCGCTACAGCCGCGCGCAGCAGGAGCGGGTGCTGGGCGAGCTCTACCCCGTGCTGCTGCAGCTGTGCGCGCTCGCGCAGCATTACGACATCGGCCTCAACATCGATGCCGAGGAGGCCGACCGGCTCGAGCTGTCGCTCGACCTGCTGGAGCGCCTGGCCTTCGAGCCGCGCATCGCCGGCTGGAACGGCCTGGGCTTCGTCATCCAGGCCTACCAGAAGCGCTGCCCGCGCGTGATCGACTATTTGGTCGACCTGGCGCGCCGCAGCGGCCGGCGTCTGATGGTCCGCCTGGTGAAGGGCGCGTACTGGGACACGGAGATCAAGCGCGCGCAGCTGGACGGCCAGGACGGCTATCCCGTGTTCACGCGCAAGCCCCACACCGACCTGTGCTACCTGGCTTGCGCGCGCCAGCTGCTGGCGGCGCCCGACGCCGTCTACCCGCAGTTCGCCACCCACAACGCACACACCCTGGCCGCCGTCTACCAGTTGGCCGACCCGCCGCGCTACCGTCCCGGCCAGTACGAGTTCCAGTGCCTGCACGGCATGGGCGAGCCGCTGTACGAGCAGGTGGTTGGTGCCGAGCAAGACGGCCGGCTCGGGCGCCCGTGCCGCATCTACGCGCCGGTGGGCACGCACGAGACGCTGCTGGCCTACCTGGTGCGCCGCCTGCTGGAAAACGGCGCCAACACCTCCTTCGTCAACCGCATCGCCGATCTGTCGCTGCCGCTGCAGGAGCTGGTGCGCGACCCGGTGGAAGCCGCGGAACGCATCGCGCGCGACGACGGCCTGGGCGCGCCGCACCCGGCCATCCCGCTGCCGCGCGACCTGTACGGCGCGGCGCGCCGGAATTCGCGCGGACTGGAACTAGCGAACGAAGCGGAGCTGGCGCGCGTGGCCGCGGCGATGCGGGCGACGCTGGCCACGCCCTGGCACGCCGCCCCGCTGCTGGGCGAAGACGTGCCCGCGGGGCCGGCGGAGCAACTGCGCAATCCGGCCGACCACCGCGACATCGTGGGGACCGTGCGCGAAGCCACGCCGGCGGAGGTGGACCTGGCCCTCGATCATGCCGAACGCGCCGGCCCGCACTGGGCCGGCACGCCGCCCGCCGAGCGCGCCCGCATCCTCGAAGCCGCGGCCGATCGCCTGGAGGCCGACATGCCGCGCCTGATGGCGCTGCTGCTGCGCGAGGCGGGCAAGACGGCCGCCAACGCCGTGGCTGAAGTGCGCGAGGCGGTGGACTTCCTGCGCTACTACGCGCAACAGGTGCGCGCCCAGTTCGACAACGCCACGCACCGGCCGCTGGGCCCCGTGGTGTGCATCAGCCCCTGGAACTTTCCGCTCGCGATCTTCGTCGGCCAGGTGTCGGCGGCGCTGGCGGCCGGCAACACGGTGCTGGCCAAGCCGGCGGAGCAGACGCCGCTGGTGGCAGCCGAAGCGGTGCGCACGCTGCGCGCCGCCGGCGTGCCGCCCGGCGCACTGCAGCTGCTGCCGGGGCGTGGCGAGGTGGTCGGTGCACGCCTGGTGGCCGACCACCGTGTGCAGGGCGTGCTGTTC
>JAEZKX010000115.1 GCA_023436025.1 Pseudomonadota bacterium
GGATGCGCCCGAGTCGCGGGCGGCGCTGCTGCTGCGCGACAACGTGCGCAACCGCGCCGTGATCGAGAAGGCCTACCTGCGTGCCATCGGCCAGGCGCGCGAGGAGATCATCGTCGCCAACGCCTACTTCGTGCCGGGCGGGCGCATGCGCCGTGCCCTGGTGCGGGCGGCCCAGCGCGGCGTGCGGGTGTCCCTGCTGCTGCAGGGGCGCTACGAGTACTTCATGCAGTTCTACGCGGCGCGGCCGGTGTTCGGCGCGCTGCTGCGCGCCGGCGTCGAGATCCACGAATACGCGCCCAGCTTCCTGCATGCCAAGGTGGCGGTGATCGACGGCCGCTGGGCCACCGTCGGCTCCTCCAACCTCGACCCCCTGAGCCTGCTGGTGGCGCGCGAGGCCAACGTGGTGGTGGAGGATCCGCTGTTCGCCGGCCAGCTGCGCGAGCGCCTGCTGCAGGCGATGGCGCAGGAGGGCACGTTGATGGACGCGGCCGGCTACGAGGCGCGGCCGCCGCTGCAGCGCGCCAAGGAGCACGTCGCCCGCCTTCTGATGCGGCTGGCGATCCTGCTGCACGGGAGCCGCTACCGGTGACCGACCTGGTCGTCCAGCGGCCCGAGGGCCTGTACTGTCCGCCGGGCGATTTCTACATCGACCCCTGGCGGCCGGTGGCGCGGGCGGTGATCACGCACGCGCATTCCGACCATGCGCGCTACGGCAACGGCCACTACCTGGCCGCCGCCCCCGCCGAGGGCGTGCTGCGCGCCCGCCTGGGCGACATCCAGCTGCAGCTGCTGCCCTACGGCGAGCGCATCGTGCACCATGGCGTGGCGGTGTCGCTGCACCCGGCGGGCCATGTGCTGGGCTCGGCCCAGGTGCGGCTGGAACACGGCGGACAGGTGTGGGTGGCCAGCGGCGACTACAAGGTGGCGCCGGACCCGACCTGCGCGCCCTTCGAGCCGGTGCGCTGCGACACCTTCATCACCGAGTCCACCTTCGGCCTGCCCATCTACCGCTGGTGCCCCGACGAGGAGCTGTTCGCCGACATCGACGCCTGGTGGGCCCGCAATGCCAGCCACGGACGCGCCAGCGTGCTGGCCTGCTACAGCTTCGGCAAGGCGCAGCGCGTGCTGAGCGGCGTCGACCCGACCATCGGGCCCATCATCGTGCACGGCGCGGTCAAGCCCCTCAACGAGGCCTACCGCGCCGCCGGCGTGGCGCTGCCCGACACGCGCATGGTCAGCGACGTCAAGGACAAGGCCGACCTGCGGCGCTGCCTGGTGGTGTGCCCGCCCAGCGCCGTCGGCAGCACCTGGCTGCGCCGCTTCGGCGATGCGCAGACCGCCTTCGCCAGCGGCTGGATGCAGGTGCGCGGCAACCGCAGGCGCGGCGGCTACGACCGCGGCTTCGTGCTGTCGGACCACGCGGACTGGCCGGGACTGCTGTCGGCCATCGCGTCGACCGGGGCGCAGCGGGTGATCGTCACGCACGGCAGCTCCGCGGTGCTGGTGCGCTACCTGCGCGAGCACGGGCTGCAGGCCGAGTCCTTCGAGACCGAATACGGCGACGACGTGGTCGAGGCCGACCTGCAGGCCGGCACGCAGGAGGGCGCGTGAGCTACCTGGTCCTCCTGTGGCTCCACCTCATTGGCGCCGCCATCCTGTTCGGCACCGGCCTCGGCATCGCGTTCTTCGCCTGGTTCGGCTGCCGGCGCGGCCTGCGCGACAACGAGATCGCCCTGGTGCGCGGCGTGCTGCGCCTGACCGTGGTCGCCGACACCGTGTTCACCGCCGTGTGGGCCGCCATCCAGCCGGTCACCGGCTACCTGCTGTGGCGCCTGACGGGAGGACAGTGGCCGGACCGCTGGCTGCTGTGGGTGCTGGTGGCCTATGTCTTCGTCGGTCTGTGCTGGCTGCCGGTGGTGTGGCTGCAGGTGCAGTTGCGCGACGACGCCGACGCGGCCGCGTCGGTGTCGGCGCTGCCGGCGCGCTTCCATGCGCGCCTGCGCCTCTGGTTCGCCCTCCGCTGGCCGGCATTCCTGGCGGTGATGGCCTTGTTCGCGCTGATGATCACGCGGGGGACCTTCCCCCGATGAAGCGCTTCTCCCGCCTCTTCAGCGAGCTCGACGCGACCACCTCGACCAACGAGAAGGTGGAGGCGCTCACGCGCTACTTCGACGAGGCGCCGCCGCGCGACGCTGCCTGGGCCGTGTATTTCCTGGCCGGCGGCAAGCCGCGGCAGGTGGTGAAGACGGCGTCGCTGGTGGCGCTGGCCTGCCAGGTGGCGCAGATCGAATACTGGCTGTTCGAGGAGAGCTACCAGGCCGTGGGCGACCTGGCGGAGACCATCGCACTGGTGCTGCCGCCGGGCGATGCGCCATCCGACACCGGCCTGGCCGAATGGGTGGAAGACCGCCTGCTGCCGCTGCGCGGACTGCCCGAGGACGAGGTGGCGCGGCGGGTGGCCGGCTACTGGCGCGAGCTCGACACCCTGGGGCGTTTCCTGCTGGTCAAGCTGGTGGGCGGCGGCTTTCGCGTCGGCGTCAGCAAGCTGCTGGTGCAGCGGGCCCTGGCCACGCACGCCGGCATCGACGCCAAGCGCGTCGCCCAGCGCATGATGGGCTACACCGACGGCAAGACGCTGCCGTCGCCCGAGCGTTTCCAGGCGCTGGTGGCGCAGGACGAGGGCGCCGCCGCCGAGGTGCGCGATGCCGGCCAGCCCTATCCCTTCTTCCTCGCGCACCAGCTCGATTTGCCACCGGAGCTGTTCACGCCGCGCCTCGGCCCGGTGGCGGACTGGATGGTGGAGTGGAAGTACGACGGCATCCGCGGCCAGGTGGTCAAGCGCGCCGGCCAGGTCTGGATCTGGTCGCGCGGCGAGGAGCTGGTGACGGAGCGCTTTCCCGAGATCGTCGCCCTGGCGCAGGCGCTGCCCGACGGCACCGTGCTCGATGGCGAAATCCTGGTGTGGAAGGAGGAGGCCGACCCGCAGACCGGCGAGGTTCGCGGCCGGCCTGCCGCCTTCGCGCTGCTGCAGCAGCGCATCGGCCGCAAGAACCTGACCAAGAAGGTGCTGGCCGAGGCGCCGGTGCGCTTCATGGCCTACGACCTGCTGGAAGAGGGGGGGGCGGACCTGCGGGCGCTGCCGCAGCGCGCGCGCCGCGCCCGGCTGGAGGCCGTGCTCGCCGGCACCGGCTTTCTGCTGTCGCCGGT